>DASULD010000145.1:0-3676 GCA_036278355.1 Sphingobium sp. | reverse complement strand
GCGATGCGGGGGACGCCAGGAAGAGGATCAGATCGGCGATCGCTGCCGGCTGCACGAATTTGGAGAAATCGGCATCGGGCATGTCGGCGCGATTGGTCGGGGTGTCGATCACGCTCGGCAATACGGCATTGACGGTGCAGGATGTGTCGGCGAGTTCGACCGCCAGAGCTTCCGTGATCTTGTGGACTGCGGTCTTGGACGCGGCATAGGTCGCCATCCCGGCCCCGGCCGATTGTGCGGACATCGACCCGATGTTGATGATCCGGCCGTTTGGCCGGGTGCGCAATACGGGCAACGCGGCCTTGGTCATGTTGAGGCAGGTCAGCGCATTCATGGCGAACATGCGAGACCAGCTTTCCCCCGTGCTGTCGCCCAGCATCTCCCATGTGAAGCCCCCCGCCACGTTCACGAGGATGTCGGGCCATCCCATTCGGTCGACGATTGCGTCCATGGTGCGGACGGCACTATCGGCATCAGTCAGATCGACGCCGCCAAAATCCACGCAATTATCAAGCGCCGATTTCGGCTGCGCATAATCCACTCGGGCGACCCGATCGCCATTGGCGAGAAAGGCGGCGCAGACCGCGTCGCCCAATATGCCGAATGCCCCGGTGACGACGGTAATGCGCGGCAACATTTTTCCTCCCGATGGAACCCCGTAATTCTGTCGGTCATCGCCGCAAACCTTGATGCTGCACACGTTCAAACGGACGAAACAAGAGGTGCGATCTTCCTGCAATAGACCCTGTGGAGATTCTGGATGAGCTGACGTGACCCGATGGATTGCTGCTGCTCGCTTCGTTGCGAGGATCAGCGCTGTTCGATCACACCCGCTACCGCTTCTGCTTTGCCATCCAACGGAGCGTATATGGTATTGAACGAAACTCAGAGCGCGATCAGGGACGCGGTGCGCGCGTTCGCGCAAGACCAGATCCGGCCCAACAGCCTCTCATTCGAGGCAGCGAAAGCCTATCCAGACAGTCTTTTTATAGAAATGGCGACCTTGGGCCTGATGGGCATGACCGCGCCTGAAGCCGTGGGCGGAGCGGAAGCCGACTATATGTCCTATGCGCTGGCGCTTATGGAAATCGCGGCGGCAGATGGCGCTCTCTCGACCATTGTCAGCATCCAGAACAGCCTTATCGTCGCGGGCCTGCTGAAGGACGGCACGCCTGCGCAGCAGGAGCGCTTTCTTCCGGACCTGATCGCCGGCCGATTGATCGGCGCTTTTGCCCTGACCGAGACCGACGCAGGTTCCGACGCGTCGGCCATCCGGACGAGGGCGGTGAAGGTCGAGGGCGGCTACATCCTCAACGGATCGAAACAGTTCATCACATCCGGCCGCATCGCTGGCATCGCCATGGTCTATGCCGTCACCGATCCGGCGGCTGGCAAACGCGGCATCACTGCATTCATCGTGCCTACGGACAGCAAGGGATATGCTGTCGACAAGGTCGAACATAAACTGGGCCAGGCTGCGTCGGACACATGCGCGATCCGCTTCGATGACGTGTTCGTGCCCGACAATCTGCGGCTGGGCGCGGAAGGGGCGGGCTATGGCATTGCGCTCGCGAATCTGGAGGCGGGCAGGATCGGGATCGCCGCGCAGTGCATCGGCATGGCTCGCGCGGCTCTGGACATCGCCGTCGACTATGCCAAGGAACGCAAGAGTTTCGGCAAGCCGATCATCGAGCACCAGGCCGTCGGCTTCAGGCTGGCCGATCTGGCCGCGAAGCTGGAGGCCGCCAGGCAGTTGGTCCTCCACGCCGCATCGATGAAGGACGCGCAGCTGCCGTGCCTTGCCGAGGCTTCGATGGCGAAACTCGTGGCGTCGGAAACCGCCGAGGCGGTCGTGTCCGGCGCGCTCCAGACGCTGGGCGGTTACGGCTATCTGGAGGAATTCGGCGTCGCGAAAATCTATCGCGACGTCCGCGTCTGCCAGATTTACGAGGGAACGTCGGACATTCAGCGGATGGTTATCGCCCGCTCACTATAGGAGGTATGACATATGCGCGACGACTCCGTCGTGATCCTTGGCTATGCGCGCACGCCCATGGGGGGATTTCAGGGTGCGCTATCCGGGATGAAGGCCACAGAACTGGGCGCCGTCGCAATCAGGGCGGCGGTCGAGCGATCCGGCATGGAGCCATCCATGATCGATCGGGCTTATATGGGATGCGTCCTACCTGCAGCCCTCGGCCAGGCGCCAGCGCGTCAGGCAGCCCTTGGCGCCGGATTGCCGAGATCGGTGGAGGCGACGACAGTCAACAAGATGTGCGGTTCGGGCATGCAGGCGGTCATCATGGCGTCGGAGGCACTCGCCGCGGGCGCGGCGGCGGCGATTGTCGCGGGGGGCATGGAAAGCATGAGCAACGCCCCCTATGCGCTTCCAAAACATCGCTCAGGCGCGCGCATAGGCCATGATCGAGTCATCGACACCATGATGATGGACGGGCTTGAAGACGCCTATGTACCTGGCAAGCCCATGGGCGCGTTTGCGGAGGATGCCGTCCGCGAATATCAGTTCTCGCGGGGCGAGCAGGACGATTATGCGCTGCGCTCTCTCAGCCGCGCTACCGATGCCATCGCCAGCGGCGCTTTCACCCGGGAGATCGAACCCGTCGAGGTGCCGGGCAGGACGGGGGTATCCGTTGTCGAGGTGGACGAACAGCCCGGCAAGGCTCGGCCCGACAAGATTCCTTCTCTCAAGCCCGCCTTTGTCAAGGACGGGACGATCACGGCGGCCAACGCCTCCTCCATTTCCGATGGCGCGGCCGCCCTGCTACTGACGCGCGCCAGCATCGCGCAGCAGCACGGCTTGCCGGCCATCGCCAGGATCGTGGCGACCGCCGCCCATGCCCATGATCCCGCACAATTCACGACGGCCCCGGTCCCGGCGATCCGCAAGGTGCTGGAAAAAGCAGGCTGGTCCATCGACGACGTCGATCTTTTCGAGGTCAATGAAGCCTTTGCGGTTGTTGCAATGATCGCTGCCAGAGATCTGTCCATTCCTGCGGACAAGCTGAACGTGAACGGCGGAGCGACCGCCCTCGGGCATCCGATCGGTGCATCGGGCGCCCGTATATTGGTGACGCTGGTCGCCGCATTGCAGAACCGAGGATTGAAGCGCGGCATAGCGTCGCTGTGCATCGGAGGCGGTGAAGCGACCGCTATCGCTGTCGAATTGATGTAACCCGAAGCGGAGTGAAGGAGTAGATATGAATATCAAGGGGATGCCGGCGATTGTCACCGGCGGCGCTTCGGGTCTCGGCAATGCGACAGCCCGCATGCTTGCAGACGCCGGTGCGAAGGTTTCCATTTTCGACCTGAATGAAGAAATCGGGCAGAAAGCGGCCCAGGAACTTGGCGGTGCTTATTTCAAGGTCAACGTCGCCGACGACGAAAGTGTAAGCGAAGGATTGAAGCGGGCTTTCGAACAACATGGCACGGCGCGCATCCTCGTCAATTGCGCGGGCGTCGCGCCTGCGGTGAAGACTGTCGGCAAGGAAAATGTCCCGCATGCGCTGGACGTCTATCGCCGGACGATCGAAGTGAACCTGATCGGCACGTTCAACATGATCTCGAAAGTTGCCGCGCAGCTTGCCGCCGCGGAAGAAATCGAGGGCGAGCGCGGCGTGATCGTCAACACGGCGTCGGTGGCGGCCTTTGACGGGCA
>DASULD010000144.1:0-2533 GCA_036278355.1 Sphingobium sp. | reverse complement strand
GGCAACGTCGCGGAGAATTCGGGTGGCGTGCACTGCCTGAAATATGGGCTGACCACCAACAACGTCCTGGGCGTCGAACTGGTGCTGATGGACGGCGAGGTCGTCCGGCTGGGTGGCCGGCAATTGGACCCGGCAGGCCTTGATCTTCTGGGCGTCGTCGTGGGGTCCGAGGGTCTTCTGGGCGTGGTTACCGAAGTGACTGTGCGGATCCTTCCCAAGCCCCAGACCGCGCGCGCGCTTCTGATCGGCTTTTCGACCGTCGAAGGCGCGGGGCAGTGCGTGGCCGACGTGATCGCCGAGGGCATCATTCCCGCAGGCATGGAGATGATGGACAAGCCCGCCATCCACGCCGCCGAAGCCTTCGTCCAGGTCGGATACCCGCTCGACGTCGAAGCGTTGCTGATCGTCGAATTGGACGGCCCGGCCGCCGAATGCGATCATCTGATCGGCGAGGTGGAGCGCATCGCCAATGAAAATGGCGCGGTGTCCTGCCGCATCTCGCAGGACGAAGGCGAGCGCATGGCCTTTTGGGCCGGGCGCAAGGCGGCGTTTCCCGCCGTCGGTCGGCTGGCGCCCGATTATTATTGCATGGACGGGACCATCCCCCGGCGCCGACTGCCCGAAGTGCTGCAACGCATGCGGCAGTTGTCGGACCATTATGGACTGGGCGTCGCCAATGTATTTCATGCCGGCGACGGCAATCTGCACCCCCTGATCCTCTACGACGCGAACAAGGATGGCGAACTCGAACGGGCCGAAGCCTTCGGCAACGACATATTGCGGCTGTGCGTGGAGGTGGGCGGCGTGCTGACCGGCGAGCATGGCGTGGGCGTCGAAAAGCGTGACCTGATGCCCGAAATGTATTCGGAAATCGACCTGGCCCACCAACAAAGGGTCAAATGTGCCTTCGATCCCGAGCTGCTGCTCAATCCCGGCAAGGTATTTCCGACATTGCATCGCTGCGCGGAACTCGGCCGCATGCACGTGCATCATGGCCAGATCCCTTTCCCCGACCTACCGCGCTTCTGATAGGGCTTTGATGACCAACGACCTCATGCCTCAGTCCGAGGCCGATCTTTGCGACGCGATTGCCCAGGCAATAGGCGACGGGGAAAGGCTGGCGATCACCGGCGGCGCGACCAAGTCGGGCGTGGGAAGGCATGTCGAAAATGCCCGTCGCCTGGACATGCGCAGCTTTTCCGGGATCGTGGACTATGATCCGGCGGAACTGGTCCTTACCGTCCGGGCGGGTACTCCACTCGCCGAGGTAGAGGCACTGGTTGCGAGTCGCGAGCAAAAACTGGCTTTTGCGCCTTTCGACTATGGGCCGGTGTTTGGCCGGCCAGCCGGCGCCAGCACCATCGGGGGCGTCGTCGCCGCCGGCGTTGCCGGATCACAACGGGTGTCCCAGGGCAGCGCCCGCGATCATCTGCTTGGCTTCCGGGCGGTTTCCGGTCGGGGCGAAACATTCATCGCCGGGGCCAAGGTGGTCAAGAACGTGACGGGCTATGACCTCTCCAAGCTGGTCAGCGGCAGTTGGGGGCGTCTTGTGGCCCTGACCGAGGTGACGCTCAAAGTACTGCCGCGGCCCCGCGCATCTGTAACGAAAGCCATGGAAGGGCTGGACGCGGCCGATGCCGTGAAGCTGATGTCGCGCGCGCTCGGTTCGCAGGCCGACGTATCGGCCGCAGCACATATTCCGGGCCAGACGAGCGGCGGCGCATCGCTCACCCTGCTGAAGGTCGAAGGCTTCGGCCCGTCCGTGACGGCACGATGCGCAATGCTGGATGCGCTATTGTCCGATGTCGGAAAGTTGCAACAGCTGGATGGCAGCCTGGCGGATGATCTCTGGTCGGACCTTCGGACGCTCGGGCCGCTGGCGGGCGATGCCCCCCTTTGGCGGATCAACCTCGCGCCAGGCGGAGGGGCAGGCATTCTGGCAGCGATCGAGCCGCTGGGCGCAAAATGGATGATGGACTGGGGCGGCGGCCTGATCTGGGCCGCGGTGGATGGCGATCCGGCGATCATCCGCGACGCGGCCGCCCGTGCGGGCGGCCATGCCATGCTGGTGCGCGGGTCAACGGATTTGCGCGATCGCATCGCTGCCTTCCATCCCGCTGCGCCAGCCGTCGCAGCGCTCGAAACACGGGTGCGCCGCGCTTTCGACCCCAATGGCGTGTTCGAAACAGGGCGGTTCTAGATGCAGACCAATTTTTCCGCAGCGGCGCTGGCCGACCCGGCAATGCAGGCATCCGAAGCGGTCATCCGCAAATGCGTGCATTGCGGCTTCTGCACCGCCACCTGTCCGACCTACGTCCTGCTGGGCGATGAACTGGATAGTCCGCGCGGACGGATATACCTGATGAAGGACATGCTGGAGAGGCAGGCGGAGCCGACGCAGGAAATCGTCAAGCATATCGACCGCTGCCTCTCCTGCCTTTCCTGCATGACCACCTGCCCGTCTGGCGTGAATTACATGCATCTGGTGGATCATGCTCGCGCCTACATCCATGACCGGTACAAGCGGCCGTTT
>DASULD010000143.1:0-2784 GCA_036278355.1 Sphingobium sp. | reverse complement strand
TCCATCCATAAGTCGTCTCGGTCCGAGGATAGAAGGTGACCTGTCCGCGATCATCGTCTGGTTGGACAATCGGCCCGTGGATGGCCTGTCGTCCGAACGACTGATGTGGCCGTGGTCGCCATGATGCTGCTTAGTGGGTGTTCGGCATGACGACCGAAGATCCGCAAAGCGCGGCCGGGCGGGTGTTCGGTCCCAGGGAGATCTGACGACCCGCATGGCGCCCGCCCGTTCCGTTCGGGCCGTCGGCGGGCGATTTCCATCGGCAATGTCTGAATGGACGGGCGCCGGACCCGCCTGGCGGCCTATTGTCCGACCCTTGGGAGACCGGGAAGGAGATCAGGAATGTCTGTCGCCAAATCATCGCGCGTCGGCGGAAAAGTGGCCATCGTCACCGGCGCTGGATTGAACGAACGCGGTCTCAACATCGGCGGCGCTACCGCGCGGCTGCTGGCCAGCGAAGGGGCGCGGGTCCTGGTCGCCACGCGGACGGGCCGCGACGGCGAAGCTCTGGCGGACGTCATCCGTTCAGAAGGCGGGGAGGTGGCGGCCTGCACGTTCGATCAGGGTGAGGAATCATCTATTCGGGCGATGATCGGCGCGGCGATTTCGGCCTTTGGCGGGATCGACATTCTGGTGAACAATGCCGTCGCCGTCCTGCCCGACGATACGGATCTTCTCGGCACGAGCGTCGAAACCTGGGAACGGGTTTTCGACATTAACGCCCGGGGCGTTTTCCTGTGCACGCGAATGGCTCTTCCTCATATGCTGGAACGTGGCGGCGGATCGATCGTCAACATCTCGTCCGGTTCGGGCGTGAAGGGGGACGTGACCCGCATCGCCTATGGTCCCTCCAAGGCGGCGATCAACAATTTCACCCAATATGTCGCGACCATGTACGGCAAGCAGAATATACGCTGCAACGCCATCACGCCGGGTCTGGTCCTGTCGTCCAAGGCCAAGCGCGACGTCACGCCGGAAGCATTGGCGGTCTTCGAGAAGCAGACGTTGACGCCCTATCTCGGCGAACCGGAGCATATTGGTTGGCTCGCGCTGTTTCTCGCATCGGCCGAAGCCGCCTTCATCACGGGTGCAGTGATCCCTGCCGATGGCGGCCTGCTAGCGCATCAGACCTACAGCGCCGATCTGAGCGCGCTCATGCACGCAAGCACCTAAGGGCGCTGATCCCTATTGCCGCCGGGCGCCGGGTGGTCCAAGTGCCACTTCCAGCCTGCGGATATCGCCCGCGAAGCGATCAGGCGCTCCGGCCGCTTCATTGACCGGACCCCCGCCGTCGAAGCCAATGTCGAATGTCTCGCTTGGCGCTTCCTGCAGGACAAGCGAGCGCTCAAGTCTCTGTTGAGCGACCGGCGCGCCATCGACGGAAATGCGGACTAGGCCCCCCTTGCCATATCCGCCGCCGTCATAGTCGAAATCGAACGTGAGGCGAGCCGTCGATCCCGGCCGCAGTGCGGTGGGCGCGGCAAGGCGGAATTGATCCTCCGGCAGCGGCGTCAGGGCATGGCGGACCACAGGATGGCCGTCCTCGATAGCGAAGCTCCATCCGCCCAGACTACTGCCCAGCGCGGCGATCACTCCATTCCCGGCGGTTACGTCGGCACTCAACGTGAAGGCGCGACCGGTGATCGGCGGCGCGACGTCAGAGGGCAGGCTAATATTTTTGCCCCAGAAGACGTAGTTGCTGCGCGGCTTGCTATAGGCACGCGCCGCGAGGCCCGATCGCGCGGCGTCCGTACGGTCGTTGACCGGCAGGATGTTGTATCGTGCGGTCTCGGCGTCAAACGCCTTGCGCATGCGGGCGAGAATATCCGGACGGGAAGCCGCCAGATCGCGCGTCTGGTTGAAGTCTGTGGCGAGATCGTAAAGTTCCCAGCGATAGTCCGGGGCGAGGTTCACGCTCGCGTCCGCGCCAAAACCCATCTCCCAGGGTTTGCGCTCTGGATGGGTATTGGCCAGCCAGCCATGGTCGTAAAGGGCGCGGTTGCCCAGCATTTCATAATATTGCGTGGTGCGACGATCTGGTGCCTTGGAATCGGCGAAGCTGTAAGTCATGTCGATGCCGTCGACTGCCTGTTGCGCAACCCCATCGACAATGTTGGGCGCAGTTATACCCGCAGCGTGCAGAATAGTCGGAAATATGTCGATCACATGATGATACTGGCTGCGTATCCCCCTTTCGGTGATCCGCGAGGGCCAGGAGAAAACCGCACCGTTGCGCGTCCCGCCCAGATGAGAGGCGATCTGTTTATAGTAGGGAAAAGGCGTACTCATCGCGAGCGCCCAGCCCGTCGAGTAATTGCTATGGCTATGGGGGCCGCCCAGCTGGTCAATGTGCCGCGCATGTTCTGCCTGATCAAGCCGCCGGTTTGCGATTTCCGTTGCTTCGCCAATCGCACCGGCCGGGGAACCGGCGCTGTCCGGTCCATTGTCGCCTTCGATGAAGATGATGAGCGTATTGTCGCTGAGGCCCATGCGATGCAGTTCATCGACAATTCGGCCAAACTGCGCATCTTGAAAAGCCAACTGCGCCGCGAACACTTCCATCTGCCGCTGCTGAAAGGCTTGCTCTTGCGGCGATAGGCTTTGCCAGGCGGGAATATAGACGGGCCGGCCGGGGAGGGAAGTCTGCGCCGGGACCACACCCATCGCCTTTTGTCGTTGCAGGGTCTGTGTGCGCAGCTTGTCCCACCCCTGCGCGAACTGCCCGCGGAACCGTTTGATCCAGTCGGCGGGCGCCTGGTGAGGGGTATGGGCTGACCCCGGCGC
>DASULD010000142.1:0-22318 GCA_036278355.1 Sphingobium sp. | reverse complement strand
ACCGGCTGGGCGAAATCTTCGAACATGGCCTTGGCGTCCTGCAGGACTTCGCGCAGGCGCTTGAATGGTATGAGAAGGCAGCAGAAGCGGGGTTAGAGGAAGCCTGGGCGAAGCTGGGTGACTTCAACTTCGCGGGCAGAGGCCCACGATCGGATAAGAATGCCTCCGGCGGCCCGGCGGGTGGGCGTCGCTTGATCGACATGCTTTCCGTTCAACCGGACCATGACAAGGCGGCATACTGGAACCGTCGCGCCGCCGACGCCGGGCATCCGGGCGGGCAGGCCCTGCTGGCTCTTCAGCATGTCTTCGGCTTGGGTGTTCCCCCCGACCGGCGCGAAGCGGAGCGGCTGTTCCTGGCGGCGGCGGACAGGGGCAGCGTGATCGCGCAGCGCGGCCTGGGTATGCTCTATTCGGGCAGCGACGATGAGGCCGCGAGGTACGACCAGGCCGAACGCTGGTTCCGCGAAGCGAGCGAAGGGGGCGACCCTGCGGCGTGCACGGCGCTGGCGATGCTTATCGTCAACGGTCAGGCGACACGCGGCACCGATGAGGACGCCTTCCGCCTGCTCTCGATCGCCGCCGACGAGGGCCATGTCGAGGCGATGCTGTATCTGGGCAGCCTGTATCGCGACGGAAAGGGAACGGACAGGGACCTGAGCGCTGCAGAAACCTGGTTCCGTCGTGCTTCGGTACGCGGTAACCGGAGCGCGACGCTTTCTCTGGGATTTTTGCTGATCGAGGCGATCGAGCCGCATGATTATGTGTCCGGCGCGAGTGTGTTCCGTGAAGCAGCCGAGCAGGGCGATCCCGTGGGCCAATATGTGCTGGGAAAGCTTTATCTTGCCGGACTCGGCGTGCCGCCTGACGATGAAAAGGCGTTCGGATGGCTGAACCAGGCCGCAGAACAGGATTTATTGCCCGCCATTGAGGCTCTGGCGGCGCTGCATGCGGGTGGCCGGGGCGTGGCCGCCGATCCCATGATCGCCTCCCGCCTGTTCGAACGCGCCGCTAAAGCTGGAAGCGTCGACGCCCCATATCACCAGGCGATGCTCGCGCTTGCTACACCGCTCAGCGGTACCGGAGATGAGGATATCGTCACGCTGCTCGAGGAATCCGCCACCCGGGGAAGTGCCGCTGCCTGCATCCAGCTCGGCATTCTGCACGCCGGTGGCAACCGGGTGGAGCAGGACTATGGGCGAGCCGCGATCTGGTACGCAAAGGCCGTCGATCTGGGGTCCA
Source organism: Sphingobium sp. (assembly GCA_036278355.1). Lineage (GTDB taxonomy): Bacteria > Pseudomonadota > Alphaproteobacteria > Sphingomonadales > Sphingomonadaceae > Sphingobium. The sequence goes on along the minus strand of DASULD010000142.1, from coordinate 21,079 downwards.
GCGACGCCCTGTTCAATCTTGCGTTTCTGCGTCTGCAAAATTTGGACCCCGCGCCTGCGGACACGCGGAATGGCGTTGCGTTGCTCGAAGAAGCCGCAGCTCAAGGCAATCGTGCCGCGCTCTGGGCGCTCCACAACATCTACCGCGAGGGGGAATATGTTCCCGCAGACCCGGCGATGTCCGATCGGTGGCTGGTCGAAGCGGCGCGGTACGGAAGCGGCGCTGCGGCCGCGCGACTGGCCGAGCGTCTGGACGGTCCGGACCTTGCGGGAGCGGCGAAGGGCGAGATCGTCGACTGGCTGCACCATGCCGCTGAACAGGGCGAGACGGAAGCGCAGGTCCGGCTGGGCCTGTTACTGGACCAAGGCAAGCACGTACCGCAGGACGCAGAGGCTGCCTTTCGCTGGATGCACAGCGCGGCAGCGGCCGGGCATCCCTTCGCGCAAGCCTGGACCGGTGACGTGCTGTTCAGGGGACAAGGGGTGATCCGGGACGAGGCGCTTGCGCGGAAGTGGTACGAACGCGCCGCCGAGCAGGGGCATGAAGGGGCAAGGGCAGCGCTGGGCGCCATGTAATCATGAGTGATTTGCATCCGGCAATAGGAATGGACGGGCGATGTATCAGTTTGACAAACCGGCCAAATGGGATCCGCATTCGGGGGTGAGTGTGCACAAGGAATTTATCGTAGACGACTATATTTCCACCAACTCTGATCTGGCCCAGCATTTTGCAGATTGCGACAAGGCGGACATTTTCAGACATTTCGAGGAATTTGGTTGCATCGAACGTCGCGGAATCCGTTTGTCCGACTATATATTCGTGGATTCGGTCCTGTGCTCGGACAAAGGTGATTTTTTCATAACCGGGTGGGCCGACCGACGCATATTCAAGTCGATCGAGTTATCGGTTCAGGTCGGTTACGTCCGGTATGGCTTTCCCGACGCGGAGCCATGCTGGTACGATCGCCCCGATGTCAATGCCGTGCTCGGCGATCACGATCAACCTTCCGGCTTTGCCGTGCTCTTGCGGGCAGACGAGGCGGACAATTTCCTTATCCATTCCGCCGTTGTCGTCGCCATCAACGGCGTTCCGTTGTACCAGCAAACTGTCGCGCGGTGGTTGTCGTCCGAGCGTTTCCTACTGGATGCGATGGGGGCATGCGCGATCCTCGCGGATCGCCCGATCGGCGAAACCCTGGAATCCGGCCAGAGGCTCCATCGCCAGTTTCTTCCCGTTTGGAACCGTGTCGTCGATGGCCTGAAGTTTTCGAAGATTCTGGCGGTAAATGGCGACCGCAAGGTCCGCAGCAGTATCATCATCACCATTTACCGCCGCGCGGACATGCTGCTGATGCAGTTATCCGAACTTGCCGAGTTCCTCGAGCGGGCTGCGGTAGAGGTCGTGGTCGTGCTGAACGACGTCGCGAACGCCAGCGTGCTGGTCGAGGAGGTGATGGCTTTCTGCCAGATCCATCCAATCGCCATTTCGGTCTATAACTGCAGCGGCAACTCCGGCTTTTCCGCCGGAAACAATTTCGGCGCCAGCGTGGCGCGGGGCAACGTCCTGGTTTTCATGAACCCCGACATTTTCCCGCCCCTTGATAACATCGAGGGGGCACTCGGTTTTCTGGTCAGCGATCCCGGAGAGGGGCTGCACGGAACCATGCTTTATTACGGTGATGGGCTGTTGATGCACTCGGGAATGTATGTGGTGCAGGACCTCGTTCTTCATCCCGCAGGGACGACGGGCGACGCGCTGCGCGTCGAGCATTTCGGGAAGGGGTTGACCCTGGACATCAATGCGGATCGGCAGGCACTTCACCACGCGGTGGCCGGTATTCCACCCCAGCACTGTATCCCAAGCGCGGCTCTGTGGAAGATCCGCAAGAAGCTGTTCTTCAAATTGGGCGGCCTTTCGACCGACTACATCTATGCATATTACGAGGACGCGGCATTCGGGCTCGATGCCCTTCGCAACGATGTGCCCGTGGTGATCGATACGAGCGGCCGGTGGATCCACCTGGAAGGGGTCGGCAAGTCGATGCCCCCGCATGCACGAACATTCATGTGGCTCAACCGGGCGCATTTCTCTCAGAAATATGCGGGGATTCCGCAGGTCGTCGACACTCTCATGGATCAGTCGCTGCTATGATCAATGCCAGACCCAAGTTCCTCACCGTCGCGCTCTACCACCCCCGGGTGATGAAGGGAGGTGCGCAATATGTCGCCAAGGATCTTCACGACATGGCGGCGGCAGGGGATGAATTCGATGCCCTGATCCTGGCAGGCGTCGATGGCCGCGCATTCCCGCAATATGTAAAGGTGGGGTCGGTCATCACGGCGCTTCCGGAGACGCAGAACGAATATATTCTCGGCGGATCAAAGTTCGATGACTTCTATCACGTCGTTTATGATCCTCGCCGGAACAAGATGCTGGCCCGATTCCTTGAAGATCATCGGCCGGATATCATTCACATCCATCATTCTTTATGGATCGGCCTTGAGTTTATAGATCTTTGCAAAAAGATTCTTCCCGATGCCAAGATAATATACACGCTGCACGAATATCTTGCGATGTGCTATTCACAGGGTCAGCTCTTCAGATCTCATGAGCGGGCGATCTGTCACCAGGAGGCCCCCGATCAATGCGTGAAATGCTTTCCCGATCGATCGGTTGAAGAGTTCATCCTGAGGAAGCGGTCCTTTTTGCGTGCCTTCGATCAGGTGGACCACTTTATATCGCCGTCGCAATATCTGCAGGAACGCTTCATCGCGTGGGGGATACCGCGGGAGAAGATCACGGTCATTCCCAACGGCCACCAGACGAACCGCCCGGCGGGGTGGAAAGCCGCGCACAGCGACGAGCTGAACATCTTCGGCTACTTTGGCCAGTTCGTGGATGCCAAGGGCATCGATGTCCTGCTGCAGGCCGCGCGCACGGTGGCGGAAACAAGCGACAAACCGATCGAGATCAAGATCTTCGGCGGCAACAAAACCCATGCCAGTCCGCAGTATATCGCGCGCATCGAGGCAGCCCTGAAGGACGGACCCGGCAACCTTCTGGTAACCGAAATGGGGGCATATTCGCGGGAGAATGTGTTCGACCTTATGAACAGCGTGGACTGGGTGGTGGTGCCGTCGGTCTGGCCCGAAACGTTCGGGCTGGTCGTGTCAGAGGCCTGGGAGGCCCGGCGCCCGATCCTTGCTTCCCGCGCCGGCGGTCTCATCGAGCGGATAGTCGACAGGGAAAACGGGCTCCACTTCCCGCCGGGCAGCGTATCGGGCCTTGCACAACTGATGAACGACTGCCTGGGCAATGAACGGCTTTGGGACTCCATTTCAGGCAACGTCCACGATGAAATATCTCTGGAAGTGGCCTGGTCCAAGCATGTGGAACTGACCGAAAGGCTGCTGGCTCGTTCGAATGAGAGACCAAAAGTCGCTCTGGCCAGTTAAAAATGGGACAGGCCGATGAAGGCCACTTTCGCAAAGCAGAGCAACGCATGACGACCATCTTGTACATATTGGGATCGACCCGCTCCGGCACTTCGGCGTTGCGAAACGCCATCGCAGGCACCCGTTACAAGGGATTCGGCGAAGGCCACCTCGTTCCTATTTTGATGGATATCATTGAATCGGTGCAAACCCATTCAAGGTCTGGTCTGGGCGCGGACGTGCCCGGGAACGGCCTGTCGAGTCTCAAGGGCGATGATCTCATTCGAGCATTGTTCGCCGGCTATGAGCAGTATCTCTCCGACTTCCTGAAGAGCCCATACATCGTCGACAAAACCCCGACGATTACCCCAATTCGCGCGACGCCCGATCTCGCCCGATATCACGGCAACGCGAAGTTCATTCATTGCTCGCGCCGCCACATCGACAATGTTCAGTCCAAGATTAAGAAGTTTCCTGACAAACCGTTGGAAAACCATGCGAGAGAGTGGTCGGATTGCCATGATGCGTGGTTTGAGGTGAAGCACATCCTTGAAGAGCGCGGCACCGGATTCCTCGAGATCAACTTCCACGAAATGGCCGCTGATCCCTCGAACGCAGCGAAAAAGATCGGTCGCTATCTGGAACTGAGCGGCGAAGAAATTTCCGGCATCGAGAGCTATCTTCAGTCACAGCGCCCGCAAGCGACCCAGGATCGGGACCTGAACAAGTTCCTGAAGCTCAGCGAACTGCGGTGGAGCGATCTGGAGAAGCGCCGTTTCGTCGAGATAACGTCAAGGGTCGGTAGTGTCCTGGGATACGGCTTGGAGAGCTACTATCAGGACCAGGTCACGTTGGCGCGCACTGCCGAGCTATCATCCCCAACTGCAACGAATGGCTGACCGGGGAAAAGCGGAACAGCGGCCCGATGATCGGGCTGATTGTCGGCGAACCTGATTTTATGCCTCGCTCGCTATCCGGTGCGCATTGGCCATCACCGAGAAGGTGATCGTCGGCGCTGGCACCGACGGGAATATCGATGCGTCCACAATGTGCGTGCGCCGGAGGCCAAAAGGGCGGCCCATGACATCCGTGTCGCCGACACCGGGGTTAGCGCGCATCGGTAAGCTGCCGCCGCAGTGAAAGCTGCTGCCAAGCGTGCCAGGACGCAGCAGCGGCGTCAGCGGCAGCATCCCCGAAAGCCGCGCGGCAGCGGCAATCCGGGCTTTTGCCTGGCTGATGGCACCTGTTGTCCGGTCATTGTCGATCCGGCGGAAGGCAAGGCGATTGGCAGAAAGCCGCGCGCCGATGGCGGGCGACACGTCCGAATGAAGAAACGTCTGCGCGACGATCAAGCGTCTGCTCATCGCCTCGATCAGCGGCCTTGCCATGTTGGCGAACCGGCCGAATCGCCTGCGCATATCCGGTTCGTAAGTGTCGTTATAGGTATAAAGCTGCGCGTGAACGATGTGCGCGTTGACGGCGCGATCATCTATTTCCCAGAATATCTGCGCAAGCGTGTGGCGCGGCTCGATCGAGGGGTCGCCTGCCGTCCAGCCGTGCAGCATCGGCAGATAGAAATGCTGACTGTCGCGAATGGTAACCTCCCGATCCGCAAGGTCCAGCGATGACAGAGCGAGCAACGTTGTCGGCAGGACACCGCAGGCGATGAACAGGCGATCGGCCGTGAAAGTGCCTTGGCTGGTGTGGAGGGTAACGCCTTCGGCGGTTTCCGTGAAGCGGGTGGCGACTACCCCCTTGCGATAGCTGAGTTCCCCGCGCTCCGTCATGCGCGAGACCATGTCACCCGCATTGAAGATGAGGCCGTAGGGGCAGCCATAAAGGCACATGGCGCAGGCGCGGCACCCCTCGGCGATTGCCTGCCGCGATGCGCCGAAATGCACGCCGATACGGGCCAATGCCCCGTGTTGCCGTTCCATCCGGGTGAGCAGTTCGCGTGCCTGACGGCTCTGCGGCAGGGCGTGGCCGTCGCCTACCGCGACGCCGGTGAACAGGTCGGCAAGCCGATCCTTGCGGGCAGCCATGCCGATCATGGATGCAACGGCCTGGTAATGCGGCGTGAGTTCGCGCAGGCCGATTGGCCAACCGTCGAGGTCGCGTTCATGATAGGGCAGCACGGACGCGCCCCAGCCATTGCTGAGACCGCCGAGGGCAAAGGACGGACGCAGCCCGTGCACGCCGTTTTCGGCCGCAGAGCTGATCATTTCCGGAGGGGCACGGAACAGGAAGTCGGAACCGAACGGCCGGATGCTGTCGCTTTTCTCGGACCGGCGCGTGGCACCGATCGCCTCACGATCCGCCAGCGTCCATGCGTCAGGCTCGGCAGCGCCCATACGCGCCCGCAGCGCAGCAGAGGGCGCATCCATCTCCACGCCAGCATCGAGCATCAGGACATCGCGCCCGCGCGCGATCAACGCTGCCGCCGCCGCAACGCCGCTCGGCCCTGATCCGACGATGATGTCCTGTGCTTTCAACTCGCCGTCCTGTAATGTAACGCGATTTTTACGCTGTTAGGGTCAGGACCTATGGAGCAGTCAAGGGGGCATAACAATCCATGACCATCCCGAGCTTCATCATTATCGGCGCGGCGCGATCGGGTACTACCGCGCTGTACGATCTGGTGCGACAGCATCCACGCGTATTCATGAGTTCGATCAAGGAACCCAACTATTTCGCGTTTGAGGGCGAGCCGCTCGACTGGCGTGGCCCCGGCAACGAATTTGTGAACAACTCGGTCGCAAACTGGGACGATTATCTTGCACTGTTCGCTTCCGCGCCGGATCGCACGGCGCGGGGGGAGGCGTCTCCGCTCTATCTTTGGGCGCCGGAGGCTCCCCGGCGCATCAAGTCGCGCCTGCCGGACGTGAAGATGATCGCCGTACTACGCAACCCCGTGGAGCAGGCTTTTTCCCATTATCTCTACGCCCGTGCGCAGATGATCGAGCCGCTGGAGAGTTTCGAGGAAGCGCTGGCCGCAGAGCCGCAGCGGCTGCGCGATCATTGGCAGCCGCTTTTCCAGTACAGCAGTTTCCCGCGCTACGCCGAACAGCTTTCCCGCTTCTACGCCGAATTCCCGACAAGCCAGCTTCAGGTGTTCCTCTATGAGGAATACCGTTCGGACCCCAGGGGGATGCTGCGGCAAATATTTGACTTTATTGGCGTCGATCCCGCCTTCGAGCCAGATATTGCCCACGAGACCAACATGGGCGGGCAGCCGCGACACAAATGGGTGCAGGAACTGGTGATGCGACCCAACCCCGTCGCGAGTCTTGCGGCGCTGGTGGTTCCGCCGTCGGCCCGGCGAGCCATCCGCGATATCGTGTCCCGCCGGAACCTAAGCCGCGAAACGCTCTCGCCCTCGGCCCGCGCCCTGCTGATCGAGCGGCTGGGTGACGATGTCACGCGTTTGCAAGGAATCTTAAAGACAGATGTGTCACATTGGTTGAGACAGTGACGGTTTCCGATATCACAGGCATATCCTCCGGATGAAAGAAACAAGGCGCCCGTGACCGGCCTCAAGATCGCCATGCTCACTACCTTCTACCCGCCCTATAATTTCGGCGGGGACGGGATCGCCATTCGCCGTCTGGCGACGGCGTTCGCCGACCGGGGGCATCACGTCACCGTGATTCACGAACGCGACGCCTATATCGCGCTGGCCGGCGGTGAACCCGCTCCCATCGATATGGACCCCCGGATCGAGGTCGCGGGACTGTCATCGAGGCTGGGCACGCTCTCAAGCCTGCTTACCCATCAGACCGGACATCCCGTGATGCATCGCCGGCGCCTTGACGAAATGCTGGCGCCCGGCAGGTTCGACGTGATCTGGTACCACAATATCTCGCTTGTCGGCGGGCCTGGATTGCTGGCGCTGGGCGAGGGCATCAAGATATACGAGGCGCACGAGCATTGGCTCGTCTGCCCCACCCATGTACTCTGGCGCGATGATCGGGAGCTTTGCGAACAGCGCAGATGCCTGTCGTGCGTACTCAGCTACCGCCGGCCACCCCAGCTCTGGCGCTGGACGGGAATGCTGGACCGTCAGTTGCGCCATGTCGACGCATTCATCGCCAAGAGCGAGTTCAGCCGCGACAAGCACCGCGCCTTCGGTTTCCCCCGCGACATGGACGTGGTGCCCTATTTTCTGCCTGACCTGCCGTTGTCGGCAGGCAAAGGAGAGGGGGCACCGCACCCTCGCCCTTATTTCCTGTTCGTGGGCCGGCTGGAAAAGATCAAGGGCGTTCAGGACGTCATTCCCGCCTTCGCCGGTGAGGGTGGCCCTGACCTGTTGATCGTCGGCTCCGGCGAGTACGAGGCTGAATTGAGGCGGCAGGCAACGGGCCATCCCCGTGTCCATTTCACCGGTCGTCTCGAACCAGAACAGATTTCCGCCTATTACCGCCATGCGAGGGCTTTGATCGTGCCCTCATTATGTTATGAAACCTTTGGAATCATCCTGATCGAGGCTTTTCGCGGCGGCACACCGGTGATCGCGCGAAAAATCGGTCCGTTCCCGGAGATCATCGCGCGCGGCGGCGGCATGATGTTCGAGGACGAACGGGAATTGCGACAAGCGATCGCGGCTTTGGGGACGGATGACGAGCGGCGCGATGCGCTGGCAAGGGAGGCGCGAACCGCCTTCGAAACCAATTGGCAAGAACGGGTCGTCATAGAACAATATCTGGATGTCGTGCGCCGGGCCGCGCGCGCCAAAGGCAATGAACGCGTGATATCGGCATTGGAGGTTTAGACATGAGAATCCTCGTAACCGGGGGGGCGGGCTTCATCGGATCGCATCTCACCGATCGGCTGCTCGGAATGGGTCATGGCGTGGTCGTGCTCGACAATCTGTCGACCGGCGACATGGACAATCTGGCCGCTGCCCGGCAGCATCAGAATTTCGAAATGGTGATCGGGTCCGTGCGGGACAATGCGCTGGTGCAGGAACTGGTGGAACGCTGCGACGCGGTGGTTCACCTCGCGGCCGCCGTGGGGGTGAAGCTGATCCTTGAAAAGCCCAGCCTGTCGATCCACACCAACGTCAACGGCACGGAAAACATCCTGCACGCGGCTTCTCATGGCAACAAGCTGGTCATTATCGCCTCGACCTCCGAAGTTTACGGCAAGGCGGAAAAGGTGCCGTTTTCAGAGAGCGACGATCTGGTCCTGGGTTCTACCGCCAACCTGCGCTGGTCCTATGCGGTGGCCAAGATGCTCGATGAATCGCTCGCGCTGTCCTATTCTTATGAAAAGCGGCTTCGCGTCATCATCGTGCGCCTGTTCAACACGACCGGTCCGCGCCAGACCGGCTATTATGGCATGGTGCTCCCCAATTTCGTCAGCCAGGCCCTGAAGGGCGATCCGATCACCGTTCACGGCACCGGGGATCAGTCGCGCTGCTTCGGCCATGTGCACGATGCCGTCGAGTCGCTGACCCGGCTCCTGAACGCGCCCAACGCGATCGGCGAGGTTTTCAACGTCGGCAATGACGAGGAAGTGACGATCCAGGGACTGGCCGAGCGCATCAGGCAGCGCACCGGGTCCAAATCCAAGATCGTAAAGAAGCCCTACAATGAGGTCTACGGCTTCGGCTTCGAAGACATGCAGCGCCGCGTGCCGGATGTCCGCAAGTTGGAACATTATATCGGTTATCGTCCGCGCACACCGCTCGACCAGATCATCGATGACGTGATCGCGGAGCAGCGGGAGACGATGGGCCTGGCACCGGTTCCGGACGACCGGGTCGAAGACGCCGCCTGAGCGGCTCGAGGGAGGCAATTTGGGGGCCGGCCTGTATATCTGGTTCGCCCTGATGCTGGGCGCGGCGGGCGGGCTGGCGCTTGCGGCCGTTGTGAGCCGCCGCGCCGCCTTCGCTGTCGCCGCCGCCTTCCTCGCGGGCGCTTCGGCGCAGTTGGGCCTTGCCGATCCTCTGTGGTTCGGGTCGCTGCATCTTCGTCCGGATTCGGCCTTCACCACGCTGTGCTACGCCGTGATTGCGGTTCAGGGGACAGTGGCGGCGGCGTTCCTTCTGACCGGCGGCCGCCTTGCGGCTGTGTGGCGCGGCGTGTCGGCCCTCGGCCCGGGCCGTGTCTTCCTGCTGTATCTGCTGCTGCTCGCCTCCTTCGCCGCGCCGATGGGCTATTTGCAACGGCACGAATATGCGGCGTTCGCGAAGCAACTGGTTGCGGCCGGCGCCTTCCTCGCGCTTAACGGCGCCACCATCGTCGTATATGCAATGCTGCTGCCGGAAACTTGGCGGACGCGTTCCGCCCGGCGTATCGACCGGTTCCTGTCGGCGTCCGGCAGAAACCGGCCATGGCTTGCAGCTCTCTGGGTCTTCGCGGTCACCCTGGCACTCAACCTGTTGGCGTTCGACCGGATGCCGCGCGTGCCCGATGAGGTCGCCTATCTCTTCCAGGCGAAAACATTTGCGTCAGGACATCTCTATGCACGGGCCCCGGGCGAAGCCTTGGACGCGGCGTTGAGCTACGACTGGATCAGCATCCTCGACGGCAAATGGTTCTCAATATTCCCGCCCGGCTGGCCCGCTCTCCTCGCCATCGGCGTAGCGGTGGGGGCCCCCTTCCTCGTCAACCCCTTGATCGCGGCGTTCACCGTGCCGGTCGCACACGCGCTCGTGTCACGCTGGGTCTCGCCGCGCGTGGCGATTCTGGTGACCGGGTTGCTCGCCATTTCGCCCTGGTATCTGGCGATGGGCGCGTCGTTGATGAGCCATTCGCTCACGCTGCTGCTTGTGCTGTGCGCCTGGCTGCTGATGCTTGCGGAGAGTTCGCGACGGCCGCTCGCATGGTTCGCGGCCGGGTGCCTGATGGGCTGGCTGTTCCTGACGCGCCCGCTGGACGGCCTCGCGGTGGGACTGTTGACCGGCCTGTGGGCTGCGATGCGTACCAAGCTGCGCAATCCGTCCGCGCTGGTTGGCTACGGTCTTGGCTGCGTCATGGTCGGCGCGCTGGTGTTCCCCTACAATCATTTGCTGACGGGCGATGCGCTGGTGACGCCGATCGACCGCTATTTCGATCTGCTCTGGCACCCGGGCGCGAATAAGCTCGGCTTCGGACCCGGCATCGGCTCGCCCGATCATTGGGGCGGCGTGGACATCTGGCCCGGGCATGGCCCGATCGAGGCGCTGGTCCAGGCGCAGTTCAACCTGAGGTCGTTCAACATCGAGCTTCTGGGCTGGGCCGCCGGATCGCTGATCCTGCTGTATGCGCACCTGATCTGGGGGCGTCTCATCCATGCGGACTGGTGCATGCTGGCGCTCATCGGCGTGACCGTTGGCGCCCATGCGCTCTATTGGTTCAACGGCGGCTTCTACGTCGGCCCGCGCTACTGGTTCATGGCGCTGTGGCCAGCCATGTTCCTGTCGGCGCGCGGGTTGCAGACCGCCGCCGGTTTGCTGGCGCCCGACGCGCGCGAACGCGTCGCGCTGACCGCCCTGCTGCTGGGCGGCGTGGCGATGATCTCGTTCCTGCCCTGGCGAGCGACAACGCGGTATTGGGAGTTCCGGGGGTTCCATGACGGCTATCGGCGGCTTGCCGAGACCGGCGTGCTCGACAATGCCGTCGTTTTTGTGAGGACCAGGAATATGTCGGACTACGGCAGTGCGTTCATGCTCAACACACCCGGCCTTCACGGCCCGATTTTCGTCCGGGACCAGGGTGCGGCCATGAACGCGCGTATCCTTGCCCGATACCCGGAGCGCAACGCGATCTTTGTTTCCGCCAATGACGTGAAGCCGGAAGGACACGCGCCGTGACGCGCGTACAAACCCGACATTCTGCAGTCGCGGGGCGCCCTCGTCCGCTGGTGGTCGATCTCGACGATACCCTGCTCTGCACGGACACGCTGGTCGAATCGGTAGTCGAGCTGGCGTTTAGCCAGCCGCGTGAATTCCTGGGCGCTCTTCCTGCCCTACGGCACGGCCGGGCGGCGTTCAAACACGCGGTCGCCGAACACGTCCGGCTCGATTATGCGACCCTGCCCTACGATCAGAAGATATTGGGGTTCATCCGTCATCGACGCACGGCGGGAGGGGCGGTCTATCTCGTTACCGGGGCAGACCGCTCGATAGCAGCCGGTGTCGCTTCGCATCTCGGACTGTTCGACGGGGTGATCGCCAGCGACGGGACGCGCAATCTCAAAGGCGCGAGCAAGGCGAGCGCGCTGGTGGAGATGCTCGGCCCGGACTTCGACTATCTGGGTGACCATCTTGCCGACCTGCCGGTGTGGGAGGCTGCGCAGCAGGTCTATGTCGCGGGGAAGGGCGGGGCTGCCGTTCGTGCCCTGACGCGGCGCGGGATTCCCGTCGTCCGCCGTTTCCCTGCGCCGGACATGAGCCCGCGTGAATGGGTCAAGGCGTTGCGTTTGCACCAGTGGTCGAAGAATCTGCTGCTGTTCGTCTCGGTATTCCTGGGCCAGGAGTTTGGCGACCGGGCCGTCGTCTCCCGCGTGATGCTCGGCTTCCTGGCCTTTGGTCTCGTCGCGTCGGCGACCTATCTGTTCAACGACATCAAAGACCTTTCCGCGGATCGCCGCCACTTCGGAAAACGGCACCGCGCGATGGCGTCCGGCAGGTTGTCGCTGCAATCAGGGTTTGCGCTGGCGCTTGTGCTGCTGTTGGTTGGAATCGCGGGCGGATTTGCGCTGATGCCCGCTTTCGGGCTGGTGCTGGTCGGCTATGTTGTGCTGACGCTGGCCTATACCCTCTGGCTGAAGGAGCAGGCGCTGATCGATGTCCTTGCGATCGGCGGTCTCTTCACGGTTCGCGTCCAGGCGAGCGTTGTCCTGACCGAGGACGAGGCGTCCGTCTGGCTGACATGTTTCGCCTTCGTACTGTTCACTTCGCTGGCGATGGCAAAGCGGCATGCGGAGCTGGTGCGCGCGAAACAGGACCAGCGCGAGATCGTCGGCAGGGGCTATCGGGCTACGGACATCCCCCTGACCGTGGGTGTTGGCCTCGCCACCGCAGCGGTTTCGGTCATAGAAATGCTGCTTTATCTTCAGCTCGACGCCCGCCATGTCGGTCTTTACGAGCGTACGGGCAGCTTGCTGCTTATCCCTATAGTGCTCACTTCCTGGCTCATGCGGATCTGGGTAAAGGCGCATCGGGGAGAGTTGCACGACGATCCCGTCGTTTTCGCGACCAAGGACAAAATCAGTATCTTCCACGCGTTTGCCGTCGGCCTGCTCTGGCTGATGGCGGTCGTCTGACACGAAAAATGGAGAAAAACAGGTGCCGATCATTGCAAAGCTGAGGGATCACGCCCGCGACGTGGCGACGAAAACGCTGCCCGCACCCGCGCGCGAATGGCTGCGCGCGCAGCAGCGCCGCCTCGGCCTGCAATCGGTTCCTGTCGGCAGCGTCGATTTCGGCAGTCTCGACCGGCTGAGTCCGATCAGCCCGATCTTTGGCAAGGACCGCGATCTTCTGTCGGTCGAGCGCTATTATATCGAGCAGTTCCTCGGCAAGCACGCGGCCGACGTGAAGGGCAGGACGCTCGAAATGGGTGACCCGGCCTACACCAAAAAATTCGGCGGCAACCGCGTGACGCAGCCGGACGTGCTGAACTATGTCGCCGGCAATCCACAGGCCACGATTATCGCCGACCTGACCGATGCCCCTCATATTCCGACGGACAGTTTCGACTGCATCATCATTACCCAGACACTGCAGATGATCTTCGAGATCGAAAAATGCATATCCGAGCTTCACCGCATCCTGAAGCCAGGCGGGGTTGTGCTGGCAACGTCCCACGGCATGTCGCGTGTGGCGCGGCGGGAGGGCGTGGACGACTGGGGCGAATACTGGCATTTCACCTCGCAGTCGAAGCGCAGACTTTTCGGCGGGGCGTTCGGGCGCGAGAATGTGACCATAGAAACCTACGGCAATGTGCTCTCCTGCGTGGCCAATCTCCATGGCCTTGCCGCGCGCGAGCTGCGGCCGGAACAGATCGACTTCAACGATCCCAATTACGAGCTTCTGGTCTGCGTGCGCGCCGTCAAGGGTTGATTTCATCGGCCCCCTCTTTGCAGATAGCGAAATAATACACTCCCATATGGGAGGTTCAGGATTTGAGTCTCTCTGTCATGGGGCGCGTAGAAAAGGTTGGAGTGACGATGACCGACGCAAAGACACTTACGCATCTTGAACGGCTGGAAGCGGAAAGCATTCACATCCTTCGGGAAGTCGTGGCCGAAGCCGAAAAGCCCGTGATGCTCTATTCCGTTGGGAAGGACAGCGCAGTGATGCTGCACCTGGCGCGCAAGGCGTTCTATCCCTCCCCCCCGCCATTTCCTCTGCTGCATGTCGACACGACCTGGAAATTCAAGGCGATGTACGAGTTGCGCGACCGCATGGCGCGGGAAAGCGGCATGGAGCTGCTGGTCTATCATAACCCGGAAGCGCAGGAGCGGGGAATCAACCCGTTCGATCACGGCGCCCTGCATACCGACATGTGGAAGACGGAAGGATTGAAGCAGGCGCTGAACCTCTATGGCTTCGACGCGGCGTTCGGCGGCGCGCGGCGCGACGAGGAAAAGAGTCGCGCGAAGGAGCGCATCTTCTCCTTCCGGACCGCATCACACGGCTGGGACCCCAAGAACCAGCGGCCGGAGCTATGGAACCTCTATAACGCCCGGAAAAACAAGGGTGAGAGCATTCGCGTCTTTCCGATCAGCAACTGGACCGAACTCGATATCTGGCAATATATCCACCTGAACGACGTACCCATCGTGCCGCTTTATTTTGCCGAGGAACGCCCCACCGTCGAACGAGATGGAATGCTCCTGATGGTCGATGATGAGCGCTTTCCCCTGAAGCCGGGAGAAGAGCCGGTGATGCGTTCCATCCGATTTCGCACGCTGGGCTGCTACCCCTTGACCGGCGCGGTGGACAGCCAGGCCAGGACGCTGCCCGAAATCATCCAGGAAACATTGCTCACCACAACATCCGAACGGCAGGGTCGGGCCATCGACAAGGACGCCGGAGGCGCCGGGATGGAGAAGAAGAAGCAGGAAGGCTACTTCTGACAAGAGCCGTTATCCCGGCGTAGGCCGGGATCTTGGGCCTTCCGACTGCCTCACACGACCAGGATCAACGAGATTCCAGCCTTCGCTGGGACGACGGGACAGACAACATGACCGACACGCTCGACGAACCCATCTACAAGACCGACGCCCTCATCGCGGACGATATCGACCGGTATCTGGAAGTGCATCAGCACAAGACGATGCTGCGCTTCATCACCTGCGGATCGGTGGACGACGGCAAATCGACCCTCATCGGCCGACTGCTCTACGACAGCAAGATGATCTTCGAGGATCAGCTCGCCGCACTGGAGGCGGACAGCAAGCGTGTCGGCACGCAGGGGCAGGAGATCGACTTCGCCCTGCTGGTCGACGGCCTTGCCGCCGAACGCGAACAGGGCATCACGATCGACGTGGCCTATCGCTTCTTCGCGACTGAAAAACGCAAGTTCATCGTCGCGGACACACCGGGCCATGAACAATATACCCGCAACATGGTGACGGGCGCCTCGACTGCGGACCTCGCCGTCATCCTGATCGACGCGCGCAAGGGGGTGCTCGTCCAGACGCGCCGCCACAGTTATCTGGCGCATCTGATCGGGATCAAGAACATCGTCCTCGCCGTCAACAAGATGGATCTTGTGGGCTATGACCAGTCCGTATTCGACGCCATCGTCGAGGATTATACCGCATTCGCCAATAGCATCGGCATCAACGCCTTCACGCCGATGCCGATTTCCGGGTTCAAGGGCGACAATATCACCGGCCTGAGCGAGAACACGCCCTGGTATTCCGGTCCGACGCTGATCGAGCATCTGGAAACGGTGGAGGTAAACAGCGCCGCGGACGCGGACAAGCCGTTCCGGATGCCGGTGCAGTGGGTAAACCGCCCGAACCTGGACTTCCGCGGCTTTTCCGGACTTATCGCAACCGGCACAGTGAAACCGGGCGATGCGGTGCGGGTGCTGCCTTCGGGCAAGACCAGCACGGTGACGCGCATCGTCACGATGCCCGGAACGGCCGACGGGTCCGAAGGGGACGGCGACCTGAAGCAGGCGGTAGCAGGCCAGTCCGTGACGCTTTGTTTTGCCGATGAGGTCGACTGCTCGCGCGGCGACGTGATCGCGGCCGCCGACAATCCGCCGCAGACCGCCGACCAGTTCGAGGCGACGATCGTGTGGATGGCGGACGAGGAGATGCTACCGGGCCGCTCTTATTGGCTGAAGCTTGGAACGCAGACGGTCTCTGCCTCCGTTCACCAGCCCAAATACCAGGTCAACATCAACACGATGGAGCATCTGGCGGCCAAAACGCTGGACCTCAACGCCATCGGTGTCGCCAATCTGACGACGGACAAACCGATTGTCTTTGAATCCTATACCGACAACCGGACGCTGGGCGGCTTCATCCTGATCGACAAGATCAGCAACGCCACGGTCGCGGCCGGAATGCTGCACTTCAGCCTGCGGCGGGCGCAGAATGTCCACTGGCAGGCGCTTGACGTGACCCGCGAGAAGCACGCCGACCTCAAAAACCAGAAGCCCGTCGTGCTCTGGTTCACCGGCCTTTCCGGTGCGGGCAAATCCACCATCGCGAACATTGTCGAGCAGAAGCTGGTTCGGATGAACCGCCACACATTCCTCCTCGACGGAGACAATGTCCGCCACGGTCTCAACCGCGATCTGGGCTTTACCGATGCCGACCGGGTTGAAAATATTCGCCGCGTGGGCGAGGTTGCCAAGCTGATGACCGACGCCGGCCTGATCGTCATCACCGCCTTCATCTCCCCTTTCCGTTCTGAACGCGAGATGGTGCGGCAGATGATGAAGCCCGGCGAGTTCGTCGAGGTGCATATCGACACGCCGATCGCCGAAGCGGAGGCGCGCGACGTCAAGGGCCTCTACAAGAAGGCCCGATCGGGTGAGCTCAAAAACTTCACGGGCATTGACAGCCCATATGAGGCGCCCGAGGACCCGGAGATTCGCATCGACACGACTTCCATGTCCGCCGAGGAGGCGGCCGAGGAAATCGTCAAGAGGCTGATTCCGTGAGCGCTGCGTTGAGCGACGGCGAACTTGCCGCCCATCTCGCCCATGTCGCGGGACGTATTCTGGTCGACGTGCGTTCATCCGGCCTTTTCAGCGCCAAGGCGCTTGGCAAGGCGGGCGACCAGACCGCCAACCAGTTCCTTTGCCACGCCCTGCGCGAGATGCGGCCCGAGGATGGCCTCCTGTCCGAGGAGGAAAAGGACAATGCGGCACGGCTCGACATGAGCCGCGTGTGGATCGTCGATCCGGTCGATGGCACCCGGGAATATGGCGAGGCACGTGCCGACTGGGCGGTGCACGTGGGGCTGGCCATTGATGGCCAGCCCAGCATCGGCGCGGTCGCGCTGCCGGGCCTCGACGGCGGCATGGTGCTGCGTTCCGATCAGCCGCGCCCACTGCCAGCCGCGCCGGACCGGCTGCGCATGGTCGTCAGCCGCACCCGCCCCGCCAGGGAAGCGGTTGCCGTGGCGGAGCAACTGGATGCCGAGCTTGTGCCTATGGGAAGCGCCGGTGCCAAGGCGATGGCGGTGATCCTGGGACAGGCGGACATCTATCTCCATTCAGGCGGGCAATATGAATGGGACAGCATGGCCCCCGTGGCGGTGGCCCGGGCGCACGGCCTCCATTGTTCCCGCATCGACGGCCGCCCGCTGATCTACAACCAGAAGGACGTTTACCTGCCCGACCTCCTCATCTGCCGTCAGGAACACGCGGAAGAGGTGCTGGCCCTGATAGCGCAGGTTTCACAAAACGCCGTTTCCTGAGCAACGGCGCTTGCTGGACCGGCGTGGCGGGTTCGCAGATCAGAAAAGAGGGTCGGGACCTTTCCAAAAAGGCTGGACAGTGCGCGGGAGGGATGGTTATAGCGCCCTCTCTTGTCCGCGACGGCACCGTCCGCAAGAGTACGCCCAGGTAGCTCAGTTGGTAGAGCATGCGACTGAAAATCGCAGTGTCGGTGGTTCGATCCCGCCCCTGGGCACCACTTTTTCAAAGCATTCGAGACTTGCGATAAGGCGTCTGGCCTATAGCCGCATGAGTCTTACATAGAGTTCCCAGTGGCGCAGGCGTGACGCTGCTTGCCTTCTCCACTGGCACCCCAAGCGTAGATTCACCCCCCATGCATATATAACGGTCCTGTCGTTCTTCGTGGGTGCCCAGACGGGATCGGCACCGGACGAATTCAGTATCATTGCAAAGGGGGCATCGGATGAGCGCGCATTTGACTGCAATAAGACTTTACGTTTTCACTCCTCTTCTGCTGGCCTCTCCAATCACTGCTGCCGCCGCCCAGGACACAGCGGTGGAAGGCGCTTCGCAGTCGTCAGCGGCACCCGACATCGACGGGACGGAAATCATCGTCACGGCCACCCGCCAGGCGCAGGCCGTTTCACGCGTTCCCCTCAGCATCAGCGCCTATTCCCAGGAGATGATGGATAGTCGCGGCATTAAATCCGTGGCCGACGTCGCCCGCTTCACGCCTGGGGTTCGCTTCGGCCGAAGCGCAGGGGGCGCCAGCAACAACATCAGCATCCGTGGCATCGCGTCCGACGCAGGCGCGGGCACGACCGGCATCTATATAGACGACACGCCAATCCAGATACGCGGGCTGGGCTTCAGTTCGGAAAATACATTGCCGGCGATATTCGATCTGGAGCGTGTAGAAGTGCTTCGCGGGCCTCAGGGCACGTTGTTCGGCGCCGGGTCGGAAGGCGGCACGGTTCGGTTTATCACGCCGCAACCCAACCTCGATCATTTCCAGACCTACGACCGGGCGGAAATCTCCAGCGTCGCGCACGGCGGCGTCAGCTGGGAGGCGGGAGCCGCGATCGGCGGACCGATCGTCGCCGAGAAACTCGGCTTCCGAATCAGCGCCTGGCACCGGCGAGACGCCGGCTATATCGATCATGTCGATAACCAGACCGGTTTGGTGGACGACAAGGACATCAATCATGGCGACGTCACCGTGCTGCGGGGTGCACTCACCTATGCGCCCGTCGAGGATCTCAAGATCAGCCCCAGCATCACATATCAGAAGCGGGTCACAAACGCCTCGGACAACTTCTTCGTCGGCATCTCCGATCCCGGAAACGGGGTTTTCCGCACCAGCACTCCGGAATATCGGGGCAGTTCTGACCGCTGGTATCAACCGTCGCTTAACATCCAGTACGACACCGGCGGCGTCTCGATTACATCGATCAGCTCCTATTTCAGCCGCGTGAACGACACTGGCTACAGCGGTACGCTGTACAATCTCTCCTATTATCAGAAATGCTATCTGGACGGCTGCGGATTTCAAAGTACCGGCCCCGGCGGCAGCACCGAAGCCAACCCCGGCCCGCTCTACCCCTTCCTGACGCCGACCGGCATCGCGCAGGGATTGCCTTACTATCTCAGCCCATCGCGCGTCACCAACACCCAGCGGCTCGTGACGCAGGAACTTCGCCTGCAATCGTCGGACCCGAACGCGCGCCTGAACTGGGTGGTCGGCCTTTTCTATCAGCGCAGCCGCCAGCGCAGCACCGATGAGCTCGTCGATCCGCTCGGTAACAGCTTCTTCAACGCGGTGTTCGGACAAAGCCTCGAAGAATTCTTTGCCTACCCCCTCTACGGACAGGACAGCTACATCAACAATTCGGTGGCCAAGGAACGTCAAATCGCCGGTTTCGCCAACCTGACCTATGGCATCACCGAAAAGCTCAAGCTCTTAGCCGGCGGCCGTTACGCGGAGTCCAAATTCTCCGTCGTCAATTTCGCCGACGGCTCGCAGAACGGCGCACGTACCGAAGGCTCCGGCCAGAAAACCGACAGGCCCTTCACCCCGAAGCTCGGTGTCAACTATCAGGCCGACCGGAACAATCTGTTCTACGCCAGCTGGTCCAAAGGATTTCGCGCAGCCGGCGCCAATCCTCCGATTCCCGTAACCCCATGCGCGGACGATCTTGCCGCGCTCGGCCTGAACTCTGCTCCGGGCGCTTTCAAATCAGACAAGGTCACGAGTTGGGAACTTGGCTCTAAGAACAAGTTTTTCGGAGGCAAGGCGCAGATCGAAGCTTCGGTTTACACTTCGAACTGGAGCGACATCCAACAGCTCGTCAACCTGCCGACTTGCGCTCTGCGCTTCATCGCCAATCTGGGAACCGCGCGCAGCCGTGGATTCGATGTGCAGGCCTCGCTCTCGCCACTGCGGGGCGTGACGCTGGACCTGGCGGTCGGCTACACGGACACCCATTTCACGCGGGATGCGCGCCTGGCGCCGCAGGGCCAGATCGTGGTGCTGAATGGCGATGCGATTGAAGGCCCGCCTTGGACCGTCAGTGTGGGCGGGCAATATGCGTTCGCAATCGGCGGCGTCGACACCTTCGTCCGCGGCGATCTGCAGTATCAGAGCCGGCTGCAACGTCCGACACCCCAACGCGATCCCGCGAGCGTGAGCTATGACGCCGGCCTGATGGCCCCGGCGGCGACGACGTTCGTCAGTCTGCGGGCTGGTGCGACGGTGCGCGATGTCGATATTTCGCTGTTCGTCGACAACCTGCTAGACAGCGCCCCCCGCCTGGCCCTTGCACATCAGGATAGCAGCACGCTGCTTTTCGAGAATGCGACGTTCCGCCCGCGCACCATTGGCCTAACCCTGTCATACCGCCGTTAGATCCCGATGACCTTGGGCTGACCCGGCTTTCACCCTTCCCCCTGGGGGGAAGGGTGGGGGATTGGGCTCCAAGACCCATGAATGAATGACAGGTACCAACGCCTCGATCGCGGCGGGAACGACGGCTTTGTTGGCGACAGCGCTCAGGCTACCGCTTTTGCCTCAAGCACTTCCGTACGGAACAGAAACGCGCCTGATGACGTCGCCTCGGTCAGACGCTAGGGGGCGGTGATGCACGACATCCCTCATCGCGACTCCCCTATATGCGTGGCGGCCTTGTATCGCTTTACCCGCTTCGAAGATCATGCGTCACTACGCGCGCCGCTGGACGACCTGTGCCGGGGGCACGGCATTCGCGGCACTTTGCTGCTGGCAGCCGAAGGCATCAACGGCACGATCGCGGGATCACCTGACGGGATTGCCACTGTATTGACGCATATCCGCGCCCTCCCCGGTTGCGCCGAGCTCGATGTAAAGCTGTCGAGCGCGTCGGCGATGCCGTTCCATCGCATGAAGGTGCGCCTCAAGCGGGAGATCGTCACGATGGGCGAACCCGGCATCGATCCTGCGAAAAGCGTGGGAACCTATGTCGAACCACATGAGTGGAACGCCCTGATCTCCGATCCCGACACCCTGTTGATCGACACACGCAACGACTATGAGGTGAAGGCGGGCACATTCGTGGGCGCGATCGATCCGAAGACGACCAGATTTCGGGATTTCCCTGCATGGTTTCGCCGCGAGCGGGAAAGGCTGCTGGGCACGGGCAAGCCGCCGAAGGTCGCGATGTTCTGCACCGGCGGCATCCGCTGCGAAAAATCGACCGCCTTCCTCAAACAGGAAGGGGTTGAGCATGTCTATCACCTCGAGGGCGGTATCCTGAA
>DASULD010000141.1:0-4850 GCA_036278355.1 Sphingobium sp. | reverse complement strand
CACAACCGAATTGGCCCTACCGGCGACGGTGCTAAGCCTGTGCGGCGTGGCGGTCTCGTCCATAATACTGCTCACCAATCCAAAAGAAGGCCTTGAGGCGCCAAGCTTGGTGCACCACGATACACCCACCTCGGCGGCGGGGTGACCCGAGCGTGCTAGGATTGTCCAACCCCACAGTGCCAGCGCGCTATTCGGGGGGTACCCCATCGATGGCGCCGCATGAAGCGGACCCGTTAAATGGCGCGCCCGGCAGGATTCGAACCTGCGACCACCCGCTTAGAAGGCGGGTGCTCTATCCAGCTGAGCTACGGGCGCGCGGGGTCTGCCAAAGTCAATCGACCGCACAGGCCCATAGCCTGCTTTGCGGGGCCGTCAAAGCCGGTTATGCACCTGTCCGATGAACAGGGCACCGATCGAGCATGTCAGCGCGGCCAGCATGGGCCGGGCGCAGCTGCGCTATTACGACTTCGTGATGGCGGCGTTTGTCGCCATATTGCTGCTGTCCAACATCGTCGGTGCGGCCAAGCCCGCCGTGGTGGAGCTGCCGTTTGTCGGCACATGGACTTTCGGGGCGGGCGTGCTGTTCTTTCCGGTGAGCTACATTATCGGCGACGTCCTGACCGAGGTTTACGGCTATGCCCGCGCGCGCCGCGTGATTTGGGCGGGCTTTGCCGCGCTCACATTCTATGCGTTCATGGCGGTGGTTGTGCTCGCCTTGCCCCCCGCGCCCGGGTGGCCGGGGCAGGAGGCCTATCAATTCGTGTTCGGCAATGGCTGGCGCATAGTCATGGCGTCGATGGCCGCGTTCTGGGCGGGGGAGTTCGCCAACAGCTTCGTACTTGCCAAAATGAAGATCCTGACGCGAGGAAAGCATCTTTGGTCCCGCACGATCGGGTCGACGATCGTGGGGCAGGGGCTCGACAGTCTGATCTTCTACCCGCTCGCCTTTTACGGCCTTGCGGGGTGGCCGGTGGATCAGCTCGCGCAGGTTGTCGCCGCGCAATTCGTACTCAAGACCGCTTGGGAGGCGGCGCTGACGCCGATCACCTACTGGGTGGTGGGCACGTTGAAACGGCGCGAGGGCCTCGACATCTACGACGAGGGAACCGACTTCACGCCGTTCCGAACACGGGTGTAAGGGAGGCGTTTGCCCGGTTATTTCTGTAGTTCCCGGTTCAGCCGCTGCGCGATTTCCAGGTGCTTGCGCAGATCGGGAAGCGTCTGCTGCGCATAGGCGCCGACCTTCCCGCCGAGCTTGGCCGCGTTCTCATATTTGGAAATATCCTCCCGATGCATCAAGATCATGTGGCGGAGAAATTCCCGGTCGAAATCCTTGCCGCTGAGCCCCTGCAGCGTCTTTGCGAGGCGCTGTGCATCAGGCTTCACGCCGGAGGGAACGTCCCAGCCTTCCAATCGCGCGACCCGCACCGCATTCTCCTTGGCCTTGCCATGATCGCGCTGCAGGGTTTCCCCATATTGGCGGATACCTTCGGTCGATCCGCGCCGGGCGGCAAGTTCCCCCAACAGTATTTCAGAATTGTTGCCCTTGATGGCGTCGGCGAGGAATTGCTGCGCCCTGGGGGCTGCTTCCTTCGCCGAAGCGGGCCCGGGTCCGGCTGCGGCAAGGCTGATGGAGGTGAAACAGAACGGAGCGAGGGCGGCGATAAGGTAACGGGTGCGCATGGTGTACTCCATGTCCATGAGGGTGATGGACGCTAACCCTGCCAGTCCAAGGTCGTTCCGGCGTTTCCCGCCGAGTCAGCCGAGACGAACAGGACGAACCGCGAATTGAACGCGCGGTTAACCTAAAGCATGATCCGGCGAGAGCGCCCGCCGCCGGTGGTCAGATCGCGAGCAGCCGGCTGAAAAATTCGCGATAGCGTTGCAGCGCGACACGCAGGTCCTCGGTCGAGACATCCTCGCCCCGATCCCACTGATGTTCCAGCCGGGCGCGTTCCTCCGCAAAGCTTTCAGCGAGCGTCTTCATCGCGCCGGCAACAAGCTCGTCCGCTTGCTCAACCGCGCGGCGCGGTTCGTCGACAAAGCCGGCCTGCACGTCCTGCCAGCGCTGCCTCAACCCTTCCGCCTGATCGCCGGGGAAGAGCGGCGAGCTACGCTCGTCCGTCGCGGGTGTGTCACGTTCCTCACGCTCGGCGCGGCCTGTGCCTGCAAGGTCTGCGGTCGAAAGCGGCCGTTCAGGGGTCTGAACAGGGTCTCCGGTGGGATGGTCAGTCACGGATCCTCTCCTTGCCGAGCGGCGCGGTCCTGTGCGTATCGGCGGCCGTCGGCGGTTCGTTCACAAGGTCGTCAAACAGCGCGCGATAATGGATCATAGCCTGGCGCAGGTCCTCTGTGTCCGATTCCCCGCGCGCGTGGCGCACCGCGATGTCATGGCCCGCGCGATAGTTCTGCACGACTTCCGGGTGGTCGACCGAAAGGTCGGCGGATCGCTGATCGAAATCCGTCACCGGATAGCCGCGCTCGTTCATCACCTCGCCGAGCAGCACGTCGGCGCGCGCGAGCGCCCCGGCGGGATCATCGACGAACTGCGCCTGGATGTCGCGCCATCTCGTCACATATTCCGTCCGGCGGGCGTCGGAGAGGGGAACTATAGTGAATTGCGAGACGCGTTTTTCGCGCCGTTCCAGCAGATGTTCGGCCTCGCGCGCATTGCCTGTGCGCCGGACCGCCTCGTCATATTCCGGACCGTATCTGGACCGGAGCAAATGGCTGTGCCGCCGCCGGGTCAACGTGACGATAAGACCGGCAAGGACCGCCAGGCCCAGCAGAATGAATGCCAGTGCCAAAGGGGTGATGGTCATCTTCTCTCTCCCGCGAGATCGTTCTTTGCTCTGCCGCCGCGTCACAGACGCCACGGTTCCCGCGCGGAATTTCAACCATCATGTATTGCAGTGGTTCCCCTCATTGCGGTGAGCGGAAGAGGATGGGATGGGCGCTTCGCGCGTGCCCCATCCGGCGTTTCAGGCCGTCGCCATCAGCGCCCCGACAAGGCCCGAAAACAGGCGCGCGCCGTCGGTGCGGCCGTGGGCCGGTTCGCTCGCGCGCTCCGGGTGCGGCATCATGCCGAGCACATTGCCGCCCTCGTTGAGGATGCCGGCGATACTCCGCGCCGAGCCGTTGACGTCCCCGGCGTAGCGGAAGGCAACGCGGCCTTCGCCTTCCAGCCGGTCGAGTGTCGCGTCGTCGGCCACATAGTTGCCGTCATGATGGGCGACGGGAAACACGACCTGCTCGCCCGCGCCGTAGCGGGAGGTAAAGGCGCTCTGGCTGTTCCCGACGATGAGCGGCACGTCCCGGCATACGAAATGGATGCCCGCATTGCGCATCAGGGCGCCGGGCAGCAGGCCGCTTTCGGTCAGCACCTGAAAGCCGTTGCAGATACCCAATACGTAGGTTCCGCGCGCCGCCGCATCGCGCACCGCCGCCATGACCGGGGAGCGTGAGGCCATCGCGCCCGACCGCAGATAGTCGCCGTAGGAAAAGCCGCCCGGCACGGCGATAAGGTCAACGCCAGCGGGGATTTCCGTTTCCCGGTGCCACAGCATGACGGGCTTGACGCCGCTCGCCTGCTCTATGGCGACGGCAAGGTCGCGGTCGCAATTGGAACCCGGAAAGACGATGACGGCGCTTTTCATCTCTGGTCCTTACCTAAAGATCCGTTCGGTTCGAGCGAAGTCGAAAACCCTGCGCGATCATGCCTCGACTTTTGTTCGACATGAACGGGCATATGGCGATGGAAGGCCGTTATGCCTTCTCGATCCGGTAGTTCTCGATCACCGTATTGGCGAGCAGCTTGCTACACATGGCGTCTATGTCGGCATCGGACGTTCCGTCCGCAAGATCAAGCTCGATCAGCTTTCCCGCCCTCACATCGTTCACGCCGGAAAAGCCGAGGCCTTCCAGCGCATGATGGATTGCCTTGCCCTGCGGATCGAGCACGCCGCCCTTCAGGGTGACATATACGCGGGCTTTCATGGGCGACGACTCCGTTGCTGGCGGGACATGGCACGGCCCCTATGCCCGAGGCGGGCGAAGGGCAAGGGGAGAGGCAAGAATTGTTGGCCGGGCGAGGGGCTGTTTTGGGCAGGGGGGCGGTGCGACGGGGGCCGGAAGGTCACGAAAGTCACGCTACGTCAGGGGGGGGGACGGCCCCCACCCGCCCGGTGACAGAGGCTGCGGACGGCGCGGCGAGGGGACGGGCAGGGGACATGATGCCTCCATGACAGCAAGCTTCGCAAGGGGGCCGGGCCAGCCATTCCCGCCGCCCGGCAGCCAGTATCATCGCGGCGGTTTCCGGCCGCCGAATCCGGTAAGGCACGAAGCGTGATCCCTGCGGACAGGGGGCCGATGCGCGCATGGGGAAGCCTGCGGGCCGCTGGCGGACCTGCCCGAAAGGCAGGCGGCGGGAGGCGGCAAGGGGCTTCGCACGGACGGAGGCGCGGGGGTGCCTTGCGAGGGGGCGTATCAGAAGTGCGGGGGTGTAGGACAGGGGGTGTGGGGGTGTCGCCGGGTGCGGAACGGCAGCTATCTGCCAGAAATTGGCTGGAAGCGGCCCACACGGCTGCGACTGTAGCGAGAGCTTTTCGCTTATCGCTTGCTTGCCGAACTTTGGCGGCGCGCATCAATCACGATGATTTCAGAAGCGCGTTCACCGCGTGCTTCAGCATCATCCTTCATTTTCTCGATGGTCCGCAATTTGCGGCCCATCTTTCCGATATCCATAATTACGAAAATCGCCGCGCGAGTGTCGGACGCTTTCTTGTAGATTTCGAGCTGAGTTTTGTAGCCATGTACCACCGAACCAGTCGACAATTTCATCTCAACAAGCA
>DASULD010000140.1:0-4318 GCA_036278355.1 Sphingobium sp. | reverse complement strand
GCAAGCTGCGGCAATGCGCAGGTGATGCTCGCCGGTCACGCCGACCGCGCGGGAGCGCCCAGCTACAACGTCGCGCTGTCTCAGCGCCGCGCGGATGCGGCTAAGGCCTATCTGGTGTCGAAGGGCATCTCCGACGGTGTGATCACGACTCAGGCATTCGGTGAAGGCAAGCCGCGCGTCGAGACCGCCGACGGCGTACGCGAGCTGCAGAACCGCCGCGTTGAAATCACCTACGGGCCCGGATCAGGCATGTAGGACGGGACGCGCGGGGGAGTGTATCCTCCGCGTGCCCTCATGATTGAAAGGGTCGGTCGTCATGACCGGCCCTTTTTTTCGTAGTTGGCGGGACTGATTTTTATCACGGCGACGGAACCGTGCATGACCTTTGCCGGTAGTCCTCAACACATGAAATTTTTCGGGAGACGTGCATGTTCGCTTTGCGCCGCGCCGCAGTGATCGCCAGTTCATTGCTCTTCGTATCGGCCGGTTGCGCCGGCGTGGGCAAGGACCGCGCCCAGACGCCGAGCGCCAATGCCACGCTCAGGACCGCGCAGGGCGAGACGGTCGGCACAGTCACGGTACGCCAGCAGAGCGATGACCTTGTGTTCACACTCAGCGCGCACAGCCTTCCTCCCGGCTCGCATGGCGCCCATGTCCACATGACCGGCCAGTGCACGCCAGATTTCGCGGCGGCGGGCGGTCACTGGAACCCGGACGGCACGCAACACGGGCTTCGCAATCCCCAGGGATCGCACAAGGGCGACCTTCCCAACGTCGAGGTCGGGGCTGATGGCAAAGGTGTCCTGAGCTTTACAGTCAGGAACGCTGCGCTGTCTGGCAGCGAGGCGTCATTGCTCGACGCCGACGGGGCCGCCTTTGTGATTCACGCCGGTGCCGACGACATGATGACGGATCCGTCCGGAAATTCCGGCGGGCGCATCGCGTGCGGCGTCTTTGCAAAGGGTTGAACCGCCGATTGCCATCGCATGGTCCACCGCGCTTGCACCTTGACCGGGGGCGTTGATGGCAACGCGACCGGTTTTGCTTGAAACCCGGCAGCAATCATCCGATATTGGCGTCATCGGCAATCGAGCCGATAACAAGGAGTAGTTTGACAATGGCTAATTGGTCGGACCCCCGAACGGACCGTATGGGCTATGGCGCCACGACGGCGCCGCGCGCAGAGGCGTACGACGCGGGCCTGCGGTCTTACATGCTGTCCGTGTACAACTATATGGCAAGTGGCGTCCTGTTGACCGGCATCGTTGCGATGCTGTTCGCGCAGAGCGGGCTCGCCTATCAGGTGCTGGCAGGACCCGGCATTCTGAAGTGGGTTATCATGTTCGCGCCGCTGATATTCGTGATGGTGCTGAGCTTTGGCATCAATCGCCTGTCAACGGTCGCCGCACAGGGCATCTACTGGGCCTATGCCGCAGTGATGGGTCTTTCGATGGCCTCGATCTTTCTGGTGTTTACCGGAACGTCGATCGCGCAGACCTTCTTTGCAACGGCCGCCGCGTTCGCGGGCCTGAGCCTCTATGGCTACACCACCAAGAAGGATTTGTCCGGCTTCGGCACGTTTCTCATCATGGGCGTGATCGGGCTTATGGTGGCGATGCTTATCAATATCTTTTTGCAGTCGACCGTACTCGACCTCGCAATCAGCGCCATCGGTGTGCTGATTTTCGCGGGGCTCACCGCCTACGACACGCAGAAGATCAAGAGCGTCTATGCCTATGTCGCGGGCACCGAGATGGTGGGCAAGTCGGTGGTGATGGGCGCGCTGAGCCTTTACCTGGACTTCATCAACATGTTCATGTTCCTGCTGCGGTTCATGGGCAATCGCGAGTAAGCGCTTTTCGTGCAGAAGGTATAGAGAGGCCCGGCTGGCGACGGCCGGGCTTTTTTTGTCGGGCGGGGAATGACCGGGACATGCTTCATTTCCCTGCAGGCTTTTGGTAACCGCAAGACATGAGTCTGTGGCGCCGCCTTCGCGGGAACAAAGAGTTCAGCACCAACGGATGCCGCATCTATGCTATCGGCGACGTTCACGGCTGCTTTCCGCTGCTCGTGCGGTTGCTGCAGGAGATCGAGCGCGACCAGAAGGAGCGACAGCCCAAGGAGACTCATGTGGTGCTGCTGGGCGATTATATCGACCGCGGCCCGCAATCGCGCGAAGTGTGCCAATTGCTGCACGCGATGAACCATTCGCATTATTTTCACTGCCTGCGGGGCAACCACGAGCAGACAATGCTTGATGTCCTTGGGGGCGACCGCATGGCGCTCCGCTTCTGGCTGAAATATGGCGGGGAGGAGACGCTGCTGAGTTGGGGGATCGAGGCCTGGCTGATCGAGCGCGCCTATAGCAGCGAGTCCGCGCAGATCGAACTTATACAGGCGTTCCGGCGCGCGGTGCCCCCTTCATTCATTACCTGGCTTGGTAGCCTGCCGTCCCATCACGTTCACGGCAACTACCTGTTCGTTCACGCGGGCATTCGTCCCCACGCCAGGCTGGACGAGCAGGTCGACGACGACCTGTTGTGGATACGCGAACCCTTCCTTTCAAGCACAGCCCGGCACCCATGGCGGGTGGTTCATGGCCACAGCGTGACGAGCGAGGTCGACATCCGGCACAACCGCATCGGCGTCGACACTGGCGCGTTCCGTAGCGGGGTGCTGAGCGCCGTGGGCATCGAGGAGGACGTCAACTGGGTGTTACAGGCGTGCGCACCCTGAATCGCGCCTGAGAGGATCAGTCGCGCGACTGGGCGGGTGTCCAGGTCTGGTAGGTACGCCCACGCAGGGCATCCATGACGCCAAAAAAAGTGGCCACTATGGCGCCAGCAATGGCGAACGCCGACGAGAAGGGCCGAAGCTTCAGCAGGCCTGCCGCCAGCGCCGTCCCCGCCCCCGCCGCAATCAGGATGAGCAGCGATACCCTGCCGTCCAGCAAGAGCGCGGCCGCGAGAGACAGGGCGGAAAGCAGCGCGAGCGGCGCACCGAACCACCTCAACAGCTTGTGCGACACATATTTGTATCGATCCACTGGCGGCAAGTGCCGCTTGACCTTCCGCCTGAGATATCGGTGAGTATTGAATGCGCGGCAGGCGATGCGCCGTTTGCGGCGGAACTCGTCGCTGGCGGCGCTCGCGTTACGCTCGTAGGCGACCACATCCGGCGCGCTTATCAGGCGCTGTCCGTGGAACAGCACCGCGAACGAGGCGGTCATGTCATCAAGCAGATGAGGGGGGACCTCGGGATAGAGGTTGCGCCGTGTTGCGAAAATGGAGCCGTCAGCCCCCATGATCGACCCGCACCGCGATTCGAGAGCCTTGATCCGCTCCTCCAGCCGCCAGTAGAGGCCACTGACGCCCGCGGTCACGCTTTCTTCCTCGTTCACATAATGGAGCGTGCCCGCCACGCCGCCGACGTCGGGGCTGCGGAAATGGTCAAGCAGCTTTCCTACCGAACCGGGTTCGATCAGCACGTTGGCGTCCGTGAAGATGCAGACGTCACCGCGCGCCTCCTCCACCATCCGGCGCATCCCTGTTGCCTTGCCGGTACGTTCGATGGCGGCGATAACGCGCAGCAGGTCGGGCCGACTCTGTAGCAGGGAGAGGCTGCGATCCGTGCAGAGGTCGCAATAGGCCAGCACTTCCAGGTCGGGATGCAGGCGCTTGATCGCCTCTATATTGGCGAGCTTGGAGGGGAGAGCGCGTTCCTCGTTATATGCGGCGAAGAGCAGGCTGGCGCCCGGCCGGGGAGCCTGTCCCCTATCCACGGGCCGCGCCCGCATCATACGAAGGCTGAGCGGATAGAACAGGTAAGGGTGGAGAAAGGCGGCGCCGAATACTCCCGCCAGCACATATAAGAAGCCGATCATCGAACCTGGGCTAAACCATTTTCAAGACCGACGTAAACGGGCGATTGCCGGGAAAACGCGCCGAATCCAGAAATCGCCCCTTATCGAAATATAAAAGCTGTTTTCCTGTCGCCGGTGCTTCTCATGTCGCGTACGCTGCGCGGGCGGCAAGCGGTTGCTTTCGGTTGACGTTACGCGGGAGAGCCGTTATGGGCCTCGGCTTCCGAGAGCAGGCTGGTCGACTCCTGCCGCTCCCCGCAGTTTCAGACAGGTTTTTGAGGATCATATGGCCAATACGCCGCAGGCAAGAAAGCGCATCCGCCGTAACGCGCGCCGCACCGAGATCAACGGCAACCGGATCAGCCGGATCCGGACCCTGGTGAAGAAGGTCGAGAATGCCATCGCTGCGCAGGACAAGGACGCGGCAGTCAGTGCCCTTAGCACCGTGCAGCCGGA
>DASULD010000139.1:0-13301 GCA_036278355.1 Sphingobium sp. | reverse complement strand
GTATGACGGCCCACGCTACCCATCTTTGGCGCCTGTTGAAATGGGGCCGCACGCTTGCGCGCCACGGTGCCCTGAGGGGCATAGAGCGCGATCCCCTGACCCCCACGCCCGTGCGCCGGTTGGTTCGCCTCGCGCGGTTCGGCGCGCGTCTGCCCAGGCAGCCGCATTACGCCGAGGCCTTTCAGGCGATCGGGCCGGCCGCGATCAAGCTGGGCCAGACGCTCGCAACGCGCCCGGACCTTGTGGGTGAGGAGGCGGCACGTGATCTCCTCACGCTGCAGGATGCCCTGCCGCCCGTAGCTTTTCCCGCCATCCGCGCGCAGATAGAGAGCGCACTGGGGAAACCGTTGGAGCAGCTGTTTTCGCACTTTGACGAAAACCCGGTTGGCGCCGCCTCCATCGCGCAGGTGCATCGAGCGGTCACCAGCGATGGCCGCGATGTCGCGGTCAAGGTGCTGCGTCCTGGGATCGGGGAGCAGTTTTCCCGCGATATCGAAACCTATGAATGGGCGGCGGCTCATCTTGAGCTGCTGGGTGGCGAGGCGAGACGGCTGCGTCCACGCCTCGTCATCGCGAACTTCAAGCGCTGGACACTGAGGGAGCTCGACCTGCGCCGCGAGGCCGCGTCCTCATCCGAACTCGCGGAGGCGATGGCTTCTGAGGAGGGTTACGTCGTGCCCATGATCGATTGGGATCGCACGTCGAGCCGCGTGATGACGATGGAGTGGATGGACGGCATCAAGATCTCCGACCGCGACGCGATCCTGGCGGCTGGGCATGATCCCCGCGTCCTGGCCGCGCGGCTCGTCAATACGTTCCTGCACCAGGCGATTGCGGAGGGCTTTTTCCACGCGGACATGCACCAGGGCAATCTGCTGGTGACCGCGAACGGGGAGATCGCCGCGCTGGATTTCGGCATCATGGGCCGGATCGACCGGCGCGCGCGGCTGTGGCTCGCCGAGATTCTCTATGGCCTCATCACCGGGAATTACCGCCGCGTCGCGGAAATCCATTTCGAGGCGCAATACGTGCCCTCGCACCACAATGTCGCCGATTTCGCAACGGCGCTGCGCGCCGTCGGCGAGCCGATGCGCGGCAAGCCCGTAAGGGAGCTGTCGGTCGGGCAGATGCTCGACGGCCTCTTTGCAATCACCCGCGATTTCGACATGGAAACACAGCCGCATTTGCTGCTGCTCCAGAAGACGATGGTGATGGTGGAAGGGGTCGCCACCGCGCTGGACCCCGACATCAACATGTGGGAGGTTTCCGGCCCTTATGTGCGCGAATGGATGCGCGACGAGCTCGGACCGGAGGCGCGCGCCGCCGATATGCTCGTCGAAAACTGGCGCACGCTGCAACGCCTGCCCGAACTGATCCGGCGGATCGAGGAACGTTATCCGGCGCCCGGCGGCGCTCCCCCGCCTCCGCCCCTGATCCACGTACGGACGATTGAATGGACCGGCGGCTGGCTGATCCGATATGGCACGGTTGCGGTGCTCGCGGCGACCCTTGGCGCAGCGGCGATGCGGATGCTAGGTTAGCAACATGACTGCCCCTCGCATCCTCCTCATCGTCTCGGGCGGCATTGCCGCCTACAAGAGCCTTGAGCTCGTGCGCCTGCTGAAGCGTGAAGGCTTTGCCGTGCGCGCGGTCCTGACGGAAGGCGGCGCGAAGTTCGTGACGCCCCTCTCGCTCGGCGCCCTGACCGAGGATCATGTCTATGGCGACATGTTCGACCTGAAGGAGGAGCGGGAGATCGGCCATATCCAGCTTTCCCGTCAGGCGGACCTGATCGTCGTCTGTC
This sequence comes from Sphingobium sp., assembly GCA_036278355.1. Lineage (GTDB taxonomy): Bacteria > Pseudomonadota > Alphaproteobacteria > Sphingomonadales > Sphingomonadaceae > Sphingobium. The sequence continues at coordinate 11,497 of DASULD010000139.1, read as the reverse complement.
CCGCCTCGGCGGACATACTGGCGAAGATGGCGGCGGGCATCGCCGACGATCTTGCCACCACGATCCTTCTCGCCACCGACAAGCCGGTGCTTGCCGTGCCGGCGATGAACGTGCGCATGTGGGATCACTCGGCCACGCGGCGCAACCTGCGCCAGCTCGCCACCGACGGGATCGCGATCATGGAGCCGGACGAGGGCGACATGGCCTGCGGCGAATGGGGCAAGGGCCGCCTGCCCGAACCCGAAGCGATCATGGGGGAGATCAGGCGGATGGTCGCGCCGGGCGAAGCGGACGTCATCACGATGCCGCCCCCTCGCCTGCTTCCAGCCGCGAACGGTCCGCTCGCGGGCCGGCACGTGCTCGTCACCGCAGGTCCGACGCATGAGCCGATCGATCCGGTGCGCTATATCGCCAACCGCTCGTCCGGACGGCAGGGCTTTGCCATCGCCCGCGCCGCCGCCGAGGCGGGTGCGCGTGTTACGCTGATCGCGGGGCCGGTCGACCTGCCGACACCGCGAGGTGTGACCCGGGCCGATGTCGTGACCGCGCGCGATATGCTTGCCGCTGTCGAAGGCGCCTTGCCCGCCGATGCCGCGATCATGGTCGCGGCGGTCGCCGACTGGCGCAGCACGAGCGAGGCCGGGCACAAGATCAAGAAGGATGGATCGGGCACGCCCGCTCCGCTGCCGCTGACGGAGAATCCCGACATATTGGCGACGCTGGCGCGCTCCCGGAACAGGCCGCGCCTGCTGGTAGGTTTCGCCGCGGAGACGGAGAAGATCGTAGAACATGCGCAGGCGAAACTTTCGCGCAAGGGCTGCGATATGATCATCGCCAACGACGTGTCCGGCGACGTGATGGGCGGATCGCGCAATCGCGTCCACCTTGTCACCTCCGACGCCGTCGAGCACTGGGACGACCTCCCCAAGGAGGTTGTCGCATCAAGGCTGGTCGAACGCATCGCCTCTCGTCTACAACAGGGGGAATGACTCTGCCGATCACGATCCAGCTCAAGCGCCTGCCCCACGGAGACGGCCTTCCCGCCCCTGCTTATGCGACGTCTGGCGCGGCGGGCATGGACGTGGTTTCGGCCGAGGATGTGATTCTGGCGCCCGGGGGAAGGCACGCGGTCGCCACCGGTTTTGCAGTGGCGATCCCCGACGGGTATGAAATACAGGTCCGTCCACGGTCCGGCCTCGCGCTCAAGCACGGCATTTCCCTTCCCAACACACCCGGCACGATCGACAGCGATTATCGCGGAGAGCTGAAAATCATCATGATCAACCTGTCCCAGGAGGCGTTCGTGATCCGGCGGGGTGATCGCATCGCACAGCTCGTCGCCGCGCCGGTACAGCTTGCGATGTTCGAGGAAGTGGCGGAATTGAACGAGACAACACGTGGCGCGGGAGGCTTCGGGTCCACGGGGCTGAGGAGCGCGTGATGAGCCTCGACGATGCCCTGCTTGACCGCTACGCCCGTCATATCGTCCTCAAGGAAATTGGCGGCGCCGGACAGATGCAGCTCATCACGAGTCACGTGACGGTCATCGGCGCGGGCGGCATCGGCTGCCCCGTGATCCAGTATCTCGCGGGAGCGGGTATCGGCACCATCCGCGTGATCGACGACGATGTCGTGGCACTCTCCAACCTGCAACGGCAGACCTTGTTCGGCTCCGAGGATGTCGGCACCGCGAAAGCTGAAGCGGCGATGCACGCGGTTGCGCGGCTGAACCCGCACGTCAAGCTGATCCCGATCGTGCAGCGGCTCGGTGCGGACAATGCCGAAACGCTGCTTCGCCACAGCGACGTCATCATCGACGGGTCGGACAATTTTTCCACCCGCCTTATCGTCAGCGACATGGCGACCCGTCTCGGGACGCCGTTGATATCCGCCGCCGTCGGCCAGTTCGAGGGACAGCTCGGAGTGTTCCGTGGCTGGCAGGAAGGCCAGTCCTGCTATCGCTGCCTGATCGGCGCCGATCCTGCGCGCGCGGATGCGAGTTGCGCGGATCAGGGTGTACTCGGCGCGCTTACCGGCGTGATGGGCAGCCTCGCCGCACTGGAAGCAATACGCGCGCTGGTGCCGTTCGGCGAGGACAATGCGGGCAAGCTCCTGATCGTCGATCTGCTCTCGCTGCGCTTCCGCAAGCTGTCCGTGCCCGCAGATCCGGGTTGCCCTGCATGCAACGCGGCCGCCCTTGCCGACCAGGCATGCCCGGCCTGAACATCCTTGTCCTGACGCCGGATGCCGAACGCTTTCGCGGCGTGCTGACGCTGGCGCTTGCGCACGCGGCTCTGGGTGGGGAGGCGAGGCTGTTCCTGCAACTCGATGCCGTGCGGCTGATCGCGCCGCCGGTAGAGGCCAGGGAAGACCGCAATCATGTGGCCCACGGTCTGCCGACGCTCGCAAAGCTGATTGAGGAGGCACTCGACGCCGGAATAACCGTCATCGCCTGTCAAAGCGGTCTGGCGCTCGCCGCAATGGATGCGGCGCGGCTCGACCCGCGCGTCGAAGCCGGCGGGCCGATTTCCTTTCTGCAGCAGATGAAAGGCAGCGACCGCCTGATCGCCGTGTGAGGCCTCAGAGGACCCGGTGCACCCAGCCTTGCGGACCAGCCTCCTGGCCGCGCTGGATCGCGATCAGCCTGCTTCGCAACCGGGTGGTGACTTCGCCCGTTCCGCCGTTGCCGATCGTGAAATCTCCCGTGCTGGACTTCACCTGTCCGACCGCGGCCAGAACAGCGGCTGTGCCGCAGGCGAAGACCTCCGTAAGACGGCCGCTTTGGGCATCGGCGCGCCATTCGTCCATCGCATAGGCCCGTTCCTCGACCACCATGCCTTCTTCACGCAGCAACTGGATGATCGAATTGCGTGTGATGCCCGGCAGGATCGTGCCGGTCAGCGGTGGCGTCACCAGGCTGCCGTCGCTGAACCGGAAGAACAGGTTCATCCCGCCCAGTTCCTCGACCCAGCGATGTTCTGCGGCATCAAGGAACACGACCTGATCGCACCCTTCGCGCATCGCTTCGGCCTGGGCGGCGAGACTTGCCGCGTAATTGCCGCCGCACTTGGCGGCGCCGGTTCCGCCCGGCCCGGCGCGCGAATATTCGTCCGAGACCCAGATGGTCACGGGCTTGGCGCCGCCCTTGAAATAACCGCCCACCGGACAGGCAATGACGCAGAACAGGAATTCCGACGCGGGCTTGACGCCCAGGAACGCCTCATTGGCGAACATGAACGGCCGCAGATAAAGGCTGCCTTCACCACCCGGAACCCAGGCGCTATCCATCCGGATCAGCTCCTCGCACGCCTGCACGAACAGGTCCTCCGGCAGTTCGGGCATTGCCATGCGCCGCGCCGATGCCCGGAACCGCTCGGCATTCTGTTCCGGCCGGAACATCACGACCCCGCCGTCGTCCACGCGATAGGCCTTCAGCCCCTCAAAAATTTCCTGCGCATAGTGCAGCACCGCGCAAGCGGGATCGATCTGGAACGGCCCGCGCGGACGCACCTGCGCCTCGTGCCAGCCCTGTTCCTCTGTCCAGCGGATGGTGACCATGTGGTCTGTGAACACCCTGCCGAACGCGGGGTCCGCCATCAATGAGGCCCTGTCCTCGTCGCTCCGCGCGTCCGGATTGCGAGTCATCTGGAACTGCATGCATACCTCTGCCAAAAATCAGCGCGCTGTTTCCAAGGCGCAGGAGCCTTCCGAAAACCGGCACCGTCCTATGCCCGCTCCCCCGTCGATTTTCAAGGCATATAGGAAAATATTACTGACCTATTTTGGCTGGCTGGATCTTATGGATACAGTGCGCCAGACGCTCCACTTCGGCGCGGTCATGACTGACGTAGAGGATCGGAAGGGCAAGGTCGTCACGCATCCGCTCGATCACGCGCATGATCTCCTCCCGCCGCTCCGTGTCGAGAGCGCCCAGCGGTTCGTCCATCAACAGGAAGCTCGGGCTGCTGAGCAGTACCCGGCCGATCGCCACTCGCTGAATCTCGCCACCCGAGAGGGTGGCGGGCCACCGCCCGATCAGATGCCCGATATCGAGAAAGGCGACAACTTCGTCCAGGCCCATGCCGATGCCCGGCCCGCGTTCGCCCGGACCCGCGCCATAGGTCAGGTTCTGCTCCACCCGCATATGGGGAAACAGGCGCCCGTCCTGGAACACATATCCACAACGGCGTCGCCTCGTGGGCACATCGATCCCTTGGGCGGCGTCGAACAGGTTTTCGCCGCCGACCCTTATGTGCCCCCGTTCGGGCCGCAGCAGACCCGCGACCATATTGAGGAGGCTGGTTTTGCCGACCCCGGACGGACCGGTGATCGCCGTAAGCCCGGCCTCCGCCCGGATCGAGAAGCGGAATTCGCGGTCCCCGATCCGCCGCTGAATATCGATATCAAAGCTCATAGGCGCCCAGCCGCGCGCCCGACCGGCGCACAAAAACCTCCGACGCGACCAGAGCGCCTACCGATATGAGGATCGCGAGTATCGACAGGCGCGTGACCATCGCCTCTCCTCCGGGCGACTGAAGCGCGCCGTAGATGGCAAGAGGCAGGGTGCGCGTTTCTCCCGGGATGCTGGCGGCGAAGGTGATCGTCGCCCCGAACTCGCCCAGCGACCGCGCAAATCCCAATATCCCGCCGGCCCATATGCCCGGCATGCACAGCGGCAGCGTAATGGTGTGCAAAATCCGGAGGCGCGAGGCACCCAGAGTACGCGCCGCATTTTCCAGCCTGATGTCGACCCCCTCGATCGCCAGCCGCATCGAACGCACCATCAGGGGGAAAGCCATCACGGCGGCGGCCAGCGCGGCCCCCGTCCAGCGGAACACCAGAGTGACGCCGAACCAGCGCTCCAACCATGCGCCCGCCGGCCCGTGCGGACCGAACAGAACGAGCAGCAGCCAGCCGGTAACGACCGGCGGCAGCACGAGCGGCAGGTGCACGGCCACATCGAGAAGCAGCTTGCCCGGAAAGCGCCCCCGCGCCAGCGCCCAGGCGACCGCGAACGCGACCGGCGTGCTCACCAGCACAGCCGCGATGCTGACACGCAGCGACAATGCAATGATGTCGACCTCGTCGGGGGAAAGATACGCCGTCATCCGCCGGATTGCCCCTGGGGCACCGAAAAACCGTAGCGGACAAAGACAGCGCGCGCCGTCCGCGACATCAGGAAACGGCGAAACGCCTGCGCCTGCGGATTACGCGAGGAAGAAAGGGTCACCATCGGATAGCGAATCGGCGGATGGCTGCCCGCCGGAAACAGGCCCACCAGCCGCACTTTCGCGGAACTTTTCGCATCGGTCGCGTAGACGATGCCAAGAGGCGCCAGGCCCCGCTCGACCATCGCAAGCGCGGCCCGCACGTTTTCGGCCGGGGCCAGCTTGCCCGCTACACCGTCCCATGCCTTGAGCGAGACCAGAGCGGCCTTTGCATATTTGCCTGCGGGCACGGCATCCGGATCGGCGATGGCAAGACGGGATTTCCCAAGCTGGGCCGCCAGTCTGAAGCCGGGACGAATGGCCAGCTTGCGCCTGTCGTTGGGGGCCGCGACCAGAGCCAGCCGGTTACCAAGCAGGACGACGCGCGACCTGGGCATGACCAGACCCCGCCTTTCCAGATGGTCGGCCCAGTCCTCGTCCGCCGAAACGAACAGATCGGCGGGCGCCCCTGCCTCGACCTGCCGCGCAAGGGCCGACGATGCCGCGAATGAAAAAATCGGCGCGCGATGTCCGCGCGCGGACCAAAGGCGGCCGATCTCTTCGAATGCCGGCTGCAGGCTGGCCGCCGCAAGCACCACCGGTGCCTTGGGCGGCTGTGCCGCCCGCGACGCGCCGGTCGTAAGCGCGCCCAGCATCGCGAACACAAGACACAGTCGGCGGACGACTGCCCCAATACTCTTTCGCCCGCCGTACGAAGTCACCACAATCCTATCCGCTATATATCACCGAATATATCGGTAGCCGGACACGGTGCGCCCTGCAACCGGTTTAAGCGGTTCAGTTCCGCTTAAGTCCCAAATGCGGTATAGGTGCGGTGCTGGACGGGAGGACGCACATGGGTCTCGGGGACAATCGAAACATCGCGATGCTGGTGAGCGCGGGGCTGCTCACCGTGGGCATGGTCGTGGGGGGTTATCTACTCGGGGACGGCCTTACCCGGGCCAGGCAGGCTGACCGCTCGGTAACCGTGCGAGGCCTTGCCGAAAAGGATGTGATGGCCGATCTCGCAACGTGGACCATCGCCTATTCCGCAACCGGTTTCGATCTGCCGACGGTGCGCGCCGAGGTGGACCAGAACACGAAGGCGCTGACGGACTATTTCCGGGAACTGGGTTTCAGGCCGGAGGAACTCAAGCCCATTGGCGCGGGCGTGAATCAGTTCATCAACAACGGTGTAAACACGATCACGATAACGCAACGCATGCAGCTGCGAACGACCGACATTGCACGGGCGCAAAAGGCGGTGGCAAGGCAGTTCGACCTCGTCCGGCGCGGCGTGACCATGCAGGAAGGCTCCGGCATGGTATACAGCTTCACGAAGCTCAACGACGTCAAGCCGCCAATGGTGGCGGAGGCGACCAAGGATGCGCGCAAGGCCGCCGAGCAGTTCGCGCAGGATAGTGGAACGGGTGTCGGCGGCATCAAGGGCGCAACCCAGGGCTATTTCTCGATCGAGCCGAGGGACGGCGATCAGAGCGGCGGCGGCTATGGCGCCAGCGATTCGCCGTACAAGAAGGTCCGCGTCGTCACTACGGTCGACTTCTACCTGGACTGAAATCCCTCACGCCACCGTCGGTCCCATCGCCCGGCCGGTGCTGACGCCGCGATCACTTCTCCAGCCTCGCCAGATGGTCACGGGCAGTCGCCGCCTGCTCGCCTGACGGCGCGAGCGTCAGCACCCGCATCCATTCCGTCCTGGCGTCGCCCTCCGCGCCGGACAGGATGGCGATGTTCCCAGCCTCCAGCGCCACGGACGGATCGTCGGGCGCACGCCGTTTTGCTTCGGCGATGTCCGTGGCCGCCCGCGCCAGATCGTCCATGCGCCGCGCAAGCGTGGCCGACAGCAGCCACGCGAGTGGATCCTGCGGTGCCGAACCCAGCGCCTTGTCGAGGTCGGCGCGTGCGCCCGGCAAATCGTCAAGCGCTACCCGCGCGCGGGCACGGTCGAGGTAGGCCTCGCCCAGTGGCAGCCCGTCGGGCAGACCGGTCACGATCGCCTTGTCGAAATAGTCCCTGGCCTTGGCTGCCATCGCACCGGCGAGCGCTGCGTTCCCGGCCTGCGCCCACAGCCGTGCCGCATCGGGTTTGGCCCCGGCCTTGCGCGCGCCCTCGGCCGCACGATCGAACGCCATGGCCGCGTCCACCCATCGCTCCGCCCGCGCATGGGCGAAGCCGAGACACTGGTCGGCCGAGAAACCTCCTCCTTCGCGCGCCCACTGCTGGGCGAGCTTCACGCCCTTTTCCGGATCGTCTCCCGCGACATCCACGCAATGCTGGAGCTTTTCCGCTATCTCCGCAGGCAAATAGAGCGCCATCGCGTTCACCTGCGTCCAGCTCTGCGGCGGCGAGGCTTCGGCGGCGCGAGGGCGCTTCATGACCGCCTCCGTCTCCGGCGCGTAAACGGCCTGCATCAGCATCAGGCTGGCGAGTATCATATCGTTTCCAACAATCCGTCGATCACGTTGAGCAGCAGCGCGATGTCCCCATCGCGCGACAGCCGGTGGTCGCCATCCTTTATGAGCAACGTCTGTACATCGTCTGAACGCAAGGCAGCGGCTGCGCGAAGCGCAATCTCCCACGGCACTACATCGTCACGCTGACCGTGGACGAAACGGACCGGGCACGTCAGGTTGATTGGCCGGTCGAGCAGGAGATGCGCCTCACCGGAGAGCCAGAAGCCGAGAGTCGTCACATAGCCGTCATCGTCATAGTCCGATGGCTCGATCAGCCGGCCCTTGTCGCGCAATTGCGACTTCTGTGCGTCGGTAAAACCCCAGCTCGTGAAATCAGGAGCTGCGGCAATACCGACAAGGCCGGTCGCACGCAGGCCGAGGCGCAGCGCCACCAGCAACGCGAGCCAACCGCCCATCGAGGAGCCCACCGGCACGACTGCGCCCTCCGGCCAGAGATGATCGATGAGCAGTATCACATCGTCGCGCCAGCTATCGAGCGTTCCGTCCTCGAATGCGCCCTCGCTCGACCCGCAGCCGGAATAGTCGAGCAGCAGGCACGCGCGCCCGGTCCCACGCATATGAGCAAACACCGCCTGCGCCTTTCCTCCCTCCATGTCGGACTTGTAACCCGGCAGGAACACGACCAGCGGTCCCGCCCCGGGGTTGAAACGAAAGGCAAGCCGTATGCCATCAGCGCGGGCAATGAAGGATGGAGTAAGGAACGAACTATTCTCGGTCTCTGCCATGCGTGCAACTTGACAGCGGCACCGCCAATTTCCAAGGGGGCTTCATGACTGCGATGCTCAAGATCACCCTGCCCGACGGTTCCGTGCGCGAAGTCGCGCCCGGCACGACCCCGGCGGAGATCGCCGCGTCCATTGGTCCCGGCCTTGCCAAGGCCGCGCTTGCCGCCCGAGTGAATGGCGAGTTGCGTGATATCATGCGTCCGCTGGAGCATGACGCCGACGTTGCTCTCGTCACCGCCAGGGATGAGGCGGATGCGCTGGAGCTCGCGCGGCACGACTATGCGCATGTGCTGGCGGAGGCGGTGCAGAGCCTCTTTCCGGGCACGCAGATCACCTTCGGTCCATCGACCGACGACGGCTTCTATTACGATTTCGCGCCAATCCGGCCTTTCACCGAGGAGGACCTTCCCGAAATCGAGGAAGAAATGCGGCGCATCATTGCTGAAGACAAACCCCTCGTGCGAGAGGTGGTCTCGCGGGACGAGCTGATCGCGAAATGGCGCGCGGCGGGCGAAACCTTCAAGGCAGAATGGGCGGCCGAGCTTCCCGAAGGCGAAGAGCTGACCGTCTATCATTCCGGCGCAAAGGATCAGCAAGGGTCCTGGTACGACATGTGCCGGGGGCCGCACCTTGCCTCCACGGGCAAGCTCGACCCGCACGCCTTCAAGCTGATGCGGGTTTCGGGCGCTTACTGGCGCGGCGATCAGAAGAATGCCCAGCTTTCGCGGATTTACGGCACCGGCTGGCTGAACAAGAAGCAGCTTGATGCCCATCTGACGCGGCTGGAGGAGGCGGCCAAGCGCGATCACCGTAAGCTGGGGCAGGAGATGGACCTGTTCCACCTGCAGGCCGAGGCGCATGGCAGCGTGTTCTGGCACCCGAAAGGCTATATCATCTGGCGCGAGCTGGAGGCCTATATGCGCCGGGCGATCGACGGCGCGGGCTATCGCGAGGTCAAGACGCCGCAGGTGATGGACGCGCACCAGTGGGAGCAGTCCGGCCACTGGGGCAAATATCGCGAGAACATGTTCGTTATCCCCGACGAGGTGCCCAACACCGAGGAGGACGGGCCGATCGTGTCGGATCAGGCCGACTGGATGGCGCTCAAGCCGATGAACTGTCCTGCGCATGTGCTGATCTTCAAGCAGGGCATCAAGAGCTATCGCGACCTGCCCCTGCGCATCTATGAGAACGGCTGCTGCCATCGTAACGAACCGCACGGGGCGCTCCACGGCCTGATGCGGGTGCGTCAGTTCACGCAGGATGATGCCCATATTTTCGCGGAGGAAAAGCAGATCGTGGACGAAGTCCGCGCTTTCTGCACGCTGGCCGACCGCGTGTACAAGGATCTCGGTTTCGAGACCTATGCCATCAAGCTGGCGCTGCGGCCCGAAAAGCGCTTCGGCAGCGAGGATATGTGGGACAAGGCAGAGGCCGAACTACGCCACGCAGTCGCCGCAGCAGGTCTGGCCACGCCAGAATATGGCTGGGAGGAATTGCCGGGCGAAGGAGCCTTCTACGCGCCCAAGCTGGAATGGCATCTGACCGACGCGATCGGCCGCACCTGGCAGGTAGGTACGATCCAGTCCGACCGCGTACTGCCCGAACGACTCGACGCTGCCTATGTGGGGGAGGACGGCGAAAGGCATCGCCCTGTGATGCTCCACCGCGCGATCTTCGGTTCCTATGAGCGCTTCATCGGCATATTGGTCGAGCATTATGCGGGCAAGCTGCCGCTTTGGCTCGCGCCGGTGCAGGCTGTGGTCGCCACTATCGTTTCAGACGCCGACGATTATGCGCGAGAGGTAGTGACCAGGCTGAGGGGCGCCGGCATCCGCGCCGAGATCGACCTGCGCAACGAAAAGATCAACTACAAGGTGCGCGAACACAGTCTCGCCAAGGTGCCGAACCTGCTGGTTGTAGGCAAGCGTGAGGCAGAGGAAGGCACGGTCGCGCTCCGCCGCCTCGGCTCGGACGAGCACCAGAAGGTGATGCCGCTCAACGAACTGGTCGAGATGTTGCGCGCCGGAGCGCTGCCGCCCGATCTTTCGCGCGGGGTCTGACACCAACAGGGCGATCGCGCGGTCCTCGCCCCGCTAGCCGCGTCAATGCCCGCGCCCAAGGGCCCGGAGCGCCAATGTAAAAAAGGGGTTGCGGGCGGGCAACAGTGCGACGATATCCGCGCGATGCGGGGATGGCGCGACGCTGCCCCCTCTTTCAAGACCTTGTGACATCCGATACTATGCGCCGCAGTTACCAACGAGCTAAGGAGAAATTGCCATACGTCCCCCAATGATGCGCCGTCCGCTGGCGCCGCCCCCGCCCAAATCCGGCCCGCGTTACAATGAGTTCATCACAGTGCCCAAGGTGCGCGTGATCGACGAGAACGGCGAAAATCTGGGCATACTATTTACGCGGGAGGCGATTGAGCAGGCTGCCGAGGTGGGATTGGACCTCGTGGAGGTATCGCCCACGGCCGATCCGCCGGTTTGCAAGTACCTGGACATCGGCAAATTCAAGTACGAGGCGCAGAAGAAAGCCAACCTCGCCCGCAAGACTCAGAGGACGCAGGAGATCAAGGAGATCAAGATGCGCCCGAACATCGACGATCATGACTATGACACGAAGATGCGGTCGATCCACAAGTTCATCGAAGAAGGCGACAAGGTGAAAGTGACGCTGCGCTTTCGCGGGCGCGAACTGTCGCACCAGCAGCTGGGTATGCAATTGCTGCAGCGCGTGGCAGAGGAAACCGCAGAGAACGCGAAGGTCGAAGCCTATCCGCGCATGGAAGGCCGCCAGATGTTGATGGTGCTGTCGCCGAAGTGAACCTGAAAGGGCGCCCGGCAGAAGCGGCGCCCGTTTTCCTTCCCGGTGCCGATCTTCTTTTGGTCCGAAATGCGGATTGGGGCGCGCCTGCGGATGAGCTGCTTGCACGGCTGATTGCGGAGATACCGTGGCGGCAGGAAAGCATCAGCCTCTTCGGCAGGACTCATATGCAGCCGCGCCTGATCTGCTGGATGGGCGATCCGGGCTGCGCCTATGCCTATTCGGGGAAGCGGCATGAGCC
>DASULD010000138.1:0-4314 GCA_036278355.1 Sphingobium sp. | reverse complement strand
CTAGCGGTCAGGACGCGGCCCTCTCACGGCTGAAACACGGGTTCGATTCCCGTAGGGGTCACCAATAAAATCGACAGGTTATAGCGCAGGATGCCTGTCATTCCCTCTTGCGGTAATGGTTGGGTAATATCTGGACCCGGGATGCGCCCCTTCATCTGCTATCGTCTTGGGTCAAACCACGATGTATTAAATGTTCGACGGACCTTATTCCACTATTCCTATTGCTGAAGTGGATGGAGCGTCAAAAAGTCCGTTTTTGTCACTCTCTCATGGCTGAAACACGGGTTCGATTCCCGCAGAGGGGCACCAGCTGCACAGGCGCTTTTACATCGCGCGGTCGGCGGCGCTTCCTACTGATTCAATGTCCCGGCCGACGCCCTTTACCGTGTTGCACGCGGCAAGCGTCACGGTAGCTGCGGCAATCAACAAAAGCATCGTCTTCTTCATCGTGTCTTCCTCCGGCGTTTCTGCGTCCATATAGCCATTCCACGACTTCGCGCGGGCGGCCAATAATTACCGGGTCAGTGCCCCCGGGGCAATATCGGGGGAGAGCGGGCCAGCACCGGTGCCGCCAGGCTCTTGCGCGACCGTCAGTCCTCCCCGCCGGTCGCGGCGCGAATTCGGTCACGCACGGCCTTGATGCGATCGCGCGCTTCCGAAAAGGTCGCGACATCAGTGCGGTTGCCGTTGGCACGCGCATCCTTGATCGATTCTTCATAGCCTTCCATGTCGGCGTCGAGTGCATCGATCAGGATTTCCGCTTCATCCTCGGTAAAGCTTAACTCAAGCCTTTTCACCGCCTTGTTCCCCTCCATAGTCGAAGGCCGCCACCCGGCGGCCTTCCCAGATCATCCGGCTGACGCCGCGTCAGGCCATTTCCTCGACCTTCTGGTCGGCACGCGTCACGCCCTGACCGTCAAGATTCTGCGAAACGAAGTCCCAGTTGATGGCGTTCGTCAACAGCTTGTCGGCATAATCCGGGCGGGCATTGCGATAGTCGATATAATAGGCATGTTCCCACACGTCGAGAATGAACAGCGGTTTCACATCATGCGCCGCCGGAGTGTCCGCGTCATGATAAGATGTGACCTCCAACCTGCCCTGGCGCAGCACGATCGCCGCCCATCCGCTGGCGAAATGCCCCACGGCCTCGGCTTTCAGCGCATCGATCAGCGCGTCCGTGCCGCCAAACGCCTCGTCGATTTTCGCCTGCAGCTCCGCGCTAGGCCGGGTCGGGTTGGGCGACAGGCTGAGCCAGTAGAAGCTATGGTTCCAGATCTGCCCGACCTGATTGAACAGCCCCGGACGCGCGCCGCCCTTTGACAGCTGGATCAGTTCAAACAAAGATTTTCCTTGCAGGGCAGCATCCGCTGCAACCAGCTCATTGGCCTTGTTGACATAGGCCTGATGGTGCTTGCCATGATGAAAGTCGAATGTCTCCGCACTGATGAGGTCGCCGAACGCATCCTTCTCATAAGGCAGATCGGGAAGGCTGAAAGTCATGGATCGCTCCTGTTCTGTTGAAACCGGATTTTGTGGAGATATGTCACGCCAACGCATGACATACGGGAAGGTTCGGCTCCCTTTAGGAAGATCGAGCCGCAACGCAACACGCCGAATCGCAGAAAATGAGGTGGCACGATTAACCGTGTGACTTTGCGGCGGCGTTGACATAGATTGACCATCGCGACCAAGCGGTTAGCCGCATTTTCGATTGTAATGAGGAGGGGGAAGCCAATGGTGAAATTTTTCCAAAACCTGAATCTGGTCCTGGTGGTCGGCCTGCTGCTGACGATCGCGGTCATCTACGGGATCGGACCCAATGGCGAGGCCACGGCCGCCGCGTTTCGCTGGCTGCATCTGTTTTTTGGCGTGATGTGGATCGGCCTGCTCTATTACTTCAATTTCGTCCAGATCCCGACCATGCCGAAGGTTCCTGCCGAGCTGAAGCCGGGCGTTTCCAAGCATATTGCACCCGCCGCGCTGTTCTATTTTCGTTGGGGCGCCGCATTCACCGTGCTGACAGGCGCGATCATCGCGCTCATCACCCCTGAATGGCCCGGCTATCTGCATGACGCGCTGGCCCTGAGGGAAGGCTATATGCTGATCGGGATCGGCATGTGGCTCGCGCTGATCATGGCGTTCAACGTATGGTTCGTCATCTGGCCCGCGCAGAAGAAGGCGCTGGGGCTGGTTGAGGCGGACGATGCGACGAAGGCCGCCGCCGCGACACGGGCGATGATCTTCAGCCGTACAAACACTTTGCTGTCGCTGCCGATGTTCTACTGCATGATCAACGCCAATCTCGGCTGAAATCATAACATCGGCGCTTCACATGCGCATACGATACAGGGCGCCCGCGGTCAGGCTGCGGGCGCCCTTTCTTTTTCCCGTTCCGGGCTCAACAGCCGTGCTTGCGCAAACAGTGGCGGAGTTCAGAGCTGAGCCCCAGCACCTTCGCTGCCGCGCGCTGACAGCCTGCGCTGAAAGGGAGGTTGCTGTGGGGGACGAAAGCCCTTTCTTCTCCCGCCGCTGTGGCTATATCGGCCCCATGGACGCGATCACCGACATTCATGAGGAATATGAGGTTCTTGACGCCGATGACCGTTACCGGCTGCTGATCGACCTGGGGAAAGCCCTTGAGGCGATGCCCGATGCCCTCAAGACCGACGCGACACTGGTGCGGGGATGTTCGGCGGCCGTATGGGTTTACCCCACGCGGCTCGATGACGGGCGGCTGCATTTCCTGGCCGACAGCAATGCGGCCATTACCAAAGGCATCATCGCGCTGGTGCTGTCGACGGTGCAGGACCGGACGCCGCAAGACGTGGCAGACACAGACATAGAGGGGGCGCTGGCGCCGTTCGATCTCAGGAACCAGCTTTCCTCGAACAGGACACAAGGCATTCCCAACATGATCACCCTGATCCGCCAGACCGCCGCGCGCTATCTCTGAGGGCGGAGATGACCAACGGACTTTCGTTCCCCATATTCCGGCGATGATAAAGCTTTCGCTGCTCGACCTCGTGCCCGTTGTGGAAGGCGGCACAGTTTCGGAGGCGCTCTCCCGCGCCGCCGACCTCGCCGTCCACGCCGAACGGCTGGGCTATTATCGATATTGGGTCGCCGAGCATCATGGCATGGCCGGGATCGCCTCGGCCGCGACCTCGGTCGTTCTCGCCCATGCGGGCGCGGGAACCAGCAGCATCCGGATCGGAGCGGGCGGCATCATGCTGCCCAACCATGCGCCGCTCGCGATCGCCGAACAGTTCGGAACACTGGACGCGCTGTTTCCGGGACGCGTGGATCTGGGCCTCGGTCGTGCGCCTGGATCGGATCAGCGCGTGGCGCAGGCGATGCGCCGCGATCTGATGACGGGGGCAGAGAACTTCCCGCGCGACATCATGGAACTGCAAAGCTATTTCGCGGGCGACGGGCAAACAGGCTTTCAGGCCACGCCGGGGGCGGGCGCCGATCCCCAACTGTGGATTCTTGGCTCCAGCCTTTATGGCGCACAACTGGCCGCCGCGATGGGCCTCCCCTATGCCTTCGCCTCGCATTTTGCCCCGGACATGCTGGACGAGGCACTCTACATCTATCGACGCGATTTTCGCCCGTCACAGCACCTGAGAACGCCCTACGCGATGGCGGGCTTCAATGTCTTCGCCGCCGACTCGGCCCAGGAAGCCGAACTGATCGCCACATCGATGATGCAATCCTTTGTCGCACTCCGCACAGGTACGCCAGGGAGGCTGAAACCACCCGTCTTAAACTACCGGCAGTCGCTGCCGATGCAGGCCCAGGCAATGCTTGCGCAAGTGTTCCAATGCACAAGCATTGGTTCTCGAGAGGATGTGGAGCGAGACCTGACGGCGTTCGTCCGCCGCACCGGTGTCGATGAGGTGATGGTCAGCGGAATGATCCATGACGCCGAGGCACGCAAACGATCCCTTGAAATAGCGATGGAGGCCGCCAGCGCGATTTAACCTGCTTCAGCCGGAATAACTGGTGTGCCCGACGGGGCACAGAGCCCTCACAATGACGGCCGCCCCATCAGAGGCGGCCGTTTTTTCGTGCAACAATGTCAGAGACGGGGATTATTTGCCGTCACGTTGACGCTCGCCTTGCTGACGCTGACCTTTTTGTCCCGGTTGGCGCGCATTGTCTTCGCCTTGCTGGCGCTGAGAGCCGCCTTGCTGCTCCTGCTGGCGCCGTTGTTCCCGATCCCGTTCGCCAGACTGACGCTGCCTGTTCTCGTCCTGTGCCATCTCATTTTCCTCTTCAGATCGCCCTTTGCGGGCTACCACTGAAAGT
>DASULD010000137.1:0-5588 GCA_036278355.1 Sphingobium sp. | reverse complement strand
CCTGCACCGTCAATGCCGTATTGCCGAGCGTGATCGACACCCCGACCAATCGCGCCGACATGCCCGATGCCGATTTCTCCAAATTCGTGCAGCCGGCAGCGATCGCCGATCTGATCCTCTTCCTGGCGTCCCCCGCATCGCGCGGCATTTCCGGGGCGCTCATTCCCGTGTCGCGCGGCGGAATGGAATAAGCCGCCGAGAGATATCACATGTTTTCGCGTTTGATGCGGGAACATCCCCGGGTAAGGCCGAGCGCTTGATAGGACAGGTCTTCGGCCGAACGCTTTCGCCATTGCCGCCAAAGAAACTGTGAACGGCCGGCGGCTGGCCGCGCTGTCCCGAGTGACTACACCGCCTCCCCGCCATCGGCGGTGATGGTTTGGCCGGTGATGAATCCGGCCCTGCGGGAGCAAAGGAAAAGGACGGTCTGGCCGATTTCTTCCGGCAGTCCGAGACGCCCCAGCGGTATCGACCGGCGCTTGCTCTCCGCCAGGTCGGGCATCGCCGCCAGAAGCTGGTCATTCGTCCTGCTGGAAATCCAGCCACAGCGTAGGCTGTTGGCCCGGACGCCATATCGTCCCTCCTCTTTGGCGATGACGGCGACCATCCGATCGAGCGCCGCCTTCGATATCGCCGAAGTGCCCCCCCGCACCTCGATCATGTCGCCCTGATAGGTGCTGAGGGTCAGGAAGGCGCCGCGACTGCGCCGCAAATGAACAATCGCTTCCTGCGCCAGATGGATCGCGGCCAGCACATCGCCTTCCAGCCATGCCCGCCACGTATCGTCCGACGTGCGCCCGAAGAACTCGGGCGAAAAGGGCGGGCCGGCGGCGTAGACGATGCTGTGCAGGCCACCGAAATCGTCCGCAGCGTTGCTCAACGCATCGGCGACGACGGCCCGGTCGCGGGCGTCCACGGTATAGCGCCTCGCCTGCACGCCATGGCTTTCAATCATGTCCGCAACCCGCTGCGCAGAGGCTTCATCGCTGCGGTAACTGAATGCCACCGGTACGCCGGCCTGCGCGAACGCCTCGCAGATCGCCGAACCCAGTCCGCCACTGCCGCCCAGCACGAATGCGCCGCCAGCGGGAAACATATCCGGCGGCGATGTTGCTTCCGTTTCGTTCATATGCCGTACCAAGCAGCGTCGCGATCGAGCGGACGATAGGAAGAATCGCGCCGCTCCCGAAATGCTGCCAACGCTTCCTTGGAATCGGGATGGCCGCTCATCCTCTGGGTCGCCGCTTGTTCGAGTCCGACGCCGACATCGCCTCTCCTGTGAAACACATGCGCCGGAACCAAGGGCTGCGGGGCAATACGGGCAAGGTGACGCGCGCCTCCCATCACGCCGACCGTCAGTTCGGGTAACCCGAACATTACATCCTCGTCCGCCCGTCGGCCGCAATGTCCAGAAACTTCATGCATCTCTCCAACGAAGAGGCAGCGGCAGCCCTGCCCTTGATCGCGCCTTAATATCCCCGGTGGCGACAGGCTTCGTCCGTTTGGGCGACTTGCATCCCTTTTCTGAGAGATAGGTCATGCACAAAGACCAACGACGGAGAGAAGGCTAGCCATGAAGCATTTCAGCGGACCCGGTCCATCGGCAAAGGAGGAGTGGCGCCGATATTGGCCAACCGTCCTGGGCTGCGCGATGGGCTATTCCTGCATCGGACTTCAGACGTTCTGCTTTGGCCCGTTCGTCGGTGCGATCGAGCAGGAATTCGGCTGGTCACGCGCGCAGACCATGTCCGGTTTCACCGTCATGTCGGGGGGAGCGGTGCTGTTCAACCTGCTGGGCGGGATCGCGGTCGATCGATTCGGCGCGCGCCCCGTCGCATTGTTCGGGCAATTGCTGCTCTGTTCGTCCTTCGCGCTGCTGTCCCTGGCAGATGGGAGCATCGTCAACTGGATCGCGCTGTGGGCACTTGTGGCAATGGCCGTCGGGATGATGCAGGGGCCAGTATGGACCAGAAGCGTCGCCGCCCTGTTCGACAAAGGCAGAGGGCTGGCCATCGCTGCTGTGCTCAGTGGTTCATCGCTGACGGCGGCCCTGGCGCCACTGATCGCCACTACGCTGATCGATGCATTTGATTGGCGCAGCGCGCTGATCGGAACAGCCGCCATCTGGCTCGGTCTTACACTTCCCTTCTCCTTCATACTGTTTGCCCGGGCGACCGGCGCGTCGAGCTCTCGAAACACGCCGATGGCAGCAGAGCCGGCCTCCTCCCTCCCCGGCATGACGGCGCGCGAAGCCATGCGCCAGCCGGCCTATTGGCTGATCGTCGGCGGGATGTTCAGTTTCATCCTTTACACGATGGCGCTCGCGCCCAATCTGGTGCCTCTGCTGATCAGCAAGAAGCTCAGCCTTGCGGCGGCGGCGCAGATCGCGGCGCTTGTCGGTGTCGTCGGCCTTGTTGCCCGCCTGTCGGTCGGGCATTTGCTCGACATCTTTCCGACCCACATTGTCGCCTTTCTGATCTTCCTGTTTCCCCTGTTCGGCCTTGCACTCATGATGCAGCAGGATCCGGGGATCTTGGCGCTCGTGATCGCAACGGCCATCTTCGGAGCCACCGTCGGCGCGGAGAATGACGTCATTATCTATCTGGTGTCGAAATATTTCGGAATACGCAGCTTTGGCGCGTTGCTCGGCGGCATCAATTCGATTGCCGCGATTGCAGCGACGATCGGCCCGATATGCGCCGGCTGGATATACGACCGGACCGGCACTTATGACATGATGTTATTGGTTGTCGGTTGCATAATGGGGCTGGGCGCGCTTGGCATGTTTGCGCTGGGCAGGTTGCAACCGATCGCAGCTTGCCCATCCGCGTAAAGTGTTTGGCGCTGCACGGAATGCTTTGAAATTGATCTCGGATTTCCGAGGTCGCGGCCCGAACCGTCAAGCCGTAAACAACCGGGCGATGCAATCGCGCTGCCCGGCGGTCTTGCTGATCAGAACTTGACTGACAGCGTTGAAAAGCCCCTCTCGCACGAAGCGCTCCGGGCAATTTCCGTGACCTGCCCCCCGCGGAGCCAGAAACAGAGCGTCCCGCCCGGTCATCCGGACGGGACTCCCTGCGCGTCAGTTCAAAGACGCATTACCATTTGAACGAAAGGGCTGCGCCGTAGGTCTGCGGCTCTCCGTAACGGCATGCCGCATAAGCGATGCTGTAGAGATTGTCCCCGCAATAAATCTTGTGCGTCTTGTCAGCAATGTTTTGCATCCAGAACGACAGCGAAACCGGCGTACCGCCAATCTCGTTCAGCGCGACCCGCGCGCCCCATAGCCCATAAGCCGGCCAAGGGTATATTCCCTGCGCTGTGCTGCCGGGCGTGCTGGAGCGCCAGGAATAATTGACGCTGATCACCGGCTTGGCAACGCTCTCCGGCACCCATTTCGGCGCGTAGATCACCGAGGTGTTCAAGGTGGTCTTCGGTACGCCCGCGAAATGCGATCCCGCCAGGCTTACGCCAGAATTCATATTGATCGGATTGCCATTCCATACGAAGTCGGTGGGGATCTGAGGCTGTGGCCGCACCGATCCGTTGCCATATTTGCCCACCTGATGGCTGAACCCGACGTCCAGCGTCAGGTCGGGGATCGGCTTGACCGACGCCTCAAGCTCCACACCCTTGATGGTCGCACTGCTGGTGTTGAAGATGATCAGGTCGGTGTAGGTCCCCGTGGACGAGGTCGGCCCATTCACCGCGTCGACGTAGAAGGTGATGATATTTTGTGTTTGGATGTCCTTGTACTTGCCGATGAAGCCCGCAACATTGAGTCGGAACGGGATCGATCCGACATACCCCTGGTGCTTAAAACCCAATTCATAGTCGGTGATCTTCTCCGGCCCGAAGAATGCGAAAGTCTGCGAGCGGGTGGTCGGGTTGGCGCCGCCCGCTTTCCAGCCGCGCCGCGTGGCGAGATAGGCCAGTGTGTCACTCGCGAGCTTATATTCGAGCGAAGCCGTCCATGTTGGCGCCTTGTCAGTCTTCTTGCCAGAGAGGTAACAGTTCGTACCGTTATTCACGCTGGTGATGGGGCCCAAGGTGCCGTTAAGCTCGTTGCAGTTGGCCTGCGCTTCGCCTGACTCGGCGAAGGTGACGAGCTGAGTGTTACTGTCGGTGAAGAAGTTCTCGTTATAGATATCGGTCTTTACCCAAGTATAACGGGCTCCGAGGGTCACCCGTAGCCCTTCAAGCCCCATTCCGCCGAAATCATATGTACCCTGCCCGAAGACGGCGTAGCTTTCGGTGCCAATCTTCGCCTGCGCATGTCGCACATCTTCTGTCTGGTTCAACGTAGCGCGGTTGTCGTAAAGAGACAGGCCGCCGACCGTGAAGAACGAATTTACCGAATAAAGCAAATCAGTCTTCCCGTAGAAAAGACCACCGATAAAATCGAAGTTATCGAACTTTCCAATAAGCTGCACTTCGTTGGATAACGAATCCTTCTTGTTGTAGTAATTTACGTTATTGTTCGAAAGAAGAACCGGGAACGGACCAGGGATACCCGCATTACAATTTGTCGGAGAGAACAGACAGTTATAGAAAAGCGAGGCATCCGGCATGTATGCCGACAGACCGGACGGGTCCGAATGGTCGAACGACTTGACATAGCCGTAACCAAAAATGTTTTTCAGCGTGATATTGTCGTTCAGTTCGAACGTAGTGTTGTTCGAAACCTGCCACGTGCGAACCTCGGAACCGTAAGTATTGATCGGGTCGATCGTGCCAGGCCCGGACATGGACCTCATCGGAGGATAGGCATTGCCCACTCCGGTGAACGCACGTGTGATGAAGGGATTACCTTGCCGTACCAGAAGATTGCCTTGGACGACAGCATTGCTCCCGCCAAGTGCGCTCTGCTGCTGGACAACCTGGGCCGTCAGGATTGAGACGAGCCCGGCAAAGCCTGTTGCGTTGAGGGGCGCCGCCTCGATGATGGTGGGAAAGGGGATTTCATTCCGGTTCTTGAAATCAACCGTCAGCAGGTTCTCAAACCTCGACGACGGTTCGATGAGTACGCTCGCACGGAAGCTTTCGTTGCGCCGATCCCCCAGATCCTTCATGCCGGGCTGGATGTTCTTGAAGACGCCATCGCGGCGCTCAACCTCTCCGGCGAGGCGAAGCGCGACTGCATCGGCGATGGGGAAGTTGACGACGGCATTGGCCTTCATCAGGTCATAATTCCCGACTTCCATCTCGAGCGAGCCGCCGAATTCATGCTTCGGCCTTGCGGTGGTGAAAACCATCGCACCACCAATGGAATTCTTGCCGAAGAGTGTCCCCTGGGGACCCTTCAATGCCTGGACACTTTCCATGTCATAAAGGCTCAGTCCGCGTGTATCCTGCGGGACGCCATTGACATATGTGACCACATTCTCGTCCGTGAACAGGTTCTGCCGCTGGCCGCGAATGATGAATTCAACCTGTGAAGGGTAGATTGTGCTCGGCTTGATCTGCAGATTGGGAACAGAAAATTGCAGGTCCGAGACCTGGCTTACATTCTTCTGCTTCAGCGCATCAGCGGAAAGGGCGGTCACCGCGACAGGAACGTCCTGCAGGTTTTCCGCAACCCGGCGTGC
>DASULD010000136.1:0-2380 GCA_036278355.1 Sphingobium sp. | reverse complement strand
GCCGTTTGCCGCGCAATGTTCACCCAGGCCTGTCCGCCACCCAGTGACCGGCGGTGATCGAACAGCGCGCCTTTGGGCGCTCCTGTCGTGCCGGAGGTGAACATGAGATCAGCCAGCGTATCGGGCTTCACCATCGCTTCGCGCTCGACAAGCTGCGCGTCGCCGATGCTGTCGGCCAGGGCGACAAAATCCTCGAACCGCATTTCGCCTTCGCCCAGTTCCTGCGGTTTCACGCGCAGAACGATGCGGCGGCGCAGCTCGGGCATCGCCTCATCCTTCAGCATGGCCGGATAATAGCGGCCAAGGAAATTACCGATGGAAAACAGGCGCAGGATCTTGCCCCGCCGCACGATGTCGGACACCTCGCCGCCCTTGAGGCGCGTGTTGAGCGGCACGATGACACCGGCGGCGCGCTGGATGCCGATGGCTATGGCGACCCATTCCCACATATTGGGCGCCCAGATGGCGGCCCGGTCGCCGGGTCGGGCGCCATCTGCGATCAGTGCCTTTGCGATCAGGTCGATCTGGCGGTCGAGTTCGCGATAGCTGATCGCCCCATCTGTCTGCGAAACCATGGCAGGTCGGTCGCCGTGGCGCGCGGCGGCGCTGCGCATAAGGGCGGGGATAGTCGTCGTCATGGTGGCCTTTTCATCAGGATTCTTTGCCAATGCCGCATGGCAGCATGGGGCGAACTTGCCTTTGAAGGAAGAATGCGGGCGATATAAGCGCGGTTGTGATGGCTGCCCTCCCCGAGATCCGCCCGAATGTCGGGGGCCAGCACCGATATGACCTGCCGGTCGATCATCGATACGATCTGGAGGATGGTCAGGATAAACACCCTCCATCCTGCGCTGGCAGAACCATAATTGTTTGGCCAGTCGCCGCCGTGGCCGTGGTCGTTTGTTCGCGCCCGGGGAATCAATCGATGTCAGATCTTCAGGTGGGTAGGAAGTTCCTGCATGAAGACTGCCTTGATCTCGGTGAAACCGTCCAATCCTTCCACTCCGCCTTCGCGGCCCACGCCCGACTGTTTGAAGCCACCATAAGGGATCGTATAATCTATGACCCGGCCATTATGGCCGAAATTGCCGGTGCGGATGCGCCGGGCGACGCGATAGGCCCTCTCGACATCCTGCGTGAAGACGCCGCCTGACAGGCCGTAGATATTGTCGTTGGCGATGGCGATCGCCTCTTCCTCGCTGCCATAGGCGATGATCGTGCCTACAGGTCCGAAAATCTCCTCGCGGGCGATGGTCATGTTGTTGCTGGCGTCGGTGAACAAGGTCGGTTCCACGAACCAGCCCTTGTCGAGATGGGCGGGGCGGTTGCCGCCGGTGACGATGCGGGCGCCCTGCGACTTGCCTTGCTGGATGTAGTCGAAGACGCGGCCACGCTGGCGCTGGGTCACGAGTGGGCCCATCTGCGTCGTTTCGGCGAAGGGATCGCCCACCTGCACATATTGCATGGCGGCGGCGAGCGCTTCCTCCACCGCTGCCTTGAGAGAGGTGGGCACCAATATGCGGCTGAAGGCGGCGCATTGCTGGCCGCACAGCCCGACCAGGTTCGGCATGATGCCTTCCACGACCTTGCCGATGTCGGCATCGTCCAGGATGATGGCGGCGGACTTGCCGCCCAGTTCGGTCGTGATGCGGCCCGACCGCGCGCTGACGACCGAAGCGATGTGCAGGCCGACGGCTGTCGAACCCGTAAAGCTGACCTTGTCCACGCCATCATGCCGGATCAGATGGTCGGACACGTCGCGATCCGCCGTCAGCACGGAAAACACGCCTTCCGGCACTCCTGCCGCTGCGATGCATTCGGCCAGGATCAGCGCTTCGAGCGGCGTTTCGGGCGAAGGCTTGGCGATGATCGTGCAGCCGGCGGCCAGCGCGAAGGCCACCTTGAGCGAAAGGGTGGCGAGGGGGGCGTTCCACGGCATCACAGCGGCGACGACGCCCACCGGCTCGCGCACGACGATCGCATGCCCGCCGGCCAGTGCGGGCCGTACCTCCTCGAACCCCCTTTCGGCAAGGTCGGCGGCATAGGTGTAATAGCCGCCCATGAAAGGTGCGGTCATCGACGACTGCGAATAGGGCATGCCCACCTGCATCGACCAGGCACGCGCGAAATCGTCACTGCGCTTGGCCATCTCACCGGCGATGCGGCGCAGATAGACGGCACGTTCCGGCCCGGTCATACGCGGCCACGGACCATTGTCGAAGGCGTCGCGTGCAACCGCGACGGCGCGATCCATGTCCGCAGTCGTTGCCTTGGCGACGCGGCCCACCTTCTCTTCGGTGGCGGGGGAGATGATCTCTATTCCGTCCGACCCGGAAGAATTGGTCCAGTCGCCCCCGATGAACAGCTTCTCCGGGCTTGC
>DASULD010000135.1:0-4683 GCA_036278355.1 Sphingobium sp. | reverse complement strand
CCGCATCTATTACGAGGGCAAGTTCTACAGCTATCCGCTGCGAGCGTTCGAAGCCCTGGGCAATCTCGGCATTTTTCGGTCAACAATGTGCATGGCGAGCTTCGCCAAGGCCCAGCTTTTCCCGCGCTCCAGAGTGCGCAGTTTTGAGGACTGGGTCGTCAATCAGTTCGGCTGGAAACTCTATTCGATCTTCTTCAAGACCTATACCGAGAAGGTGTGGGGAATGCCGTGCGACGAGATGTCGGCGGACTGGGCGGCTCAGCGGATCAAGGGATTGAGCCTCGGAGCGGCGGTGCTGGACGGGCTCAAGCGTAGCCTCGGCCTCAACAAGCGGCCCAATGACGGCATGGCCACCAAGACGCTGCTGGAGACGTTTCGCTATCCGCGCCTCGGCCCCGGCATGATGTGGGACGCGGCGCGCGATCACGTTCAAGCCGCCGGAAACAAGGTTCTGATGAACCACGCGCTCGAAAGCCTGGCCTACAACGAGAAAACCGGACGTTGGACCGTGAAGGCGCGCACGGGCGACGGCGCCACCGTCACGATCGGCGCGGCCCATGTGATCAGCTCCGCACCGATGCGCGAACTGGCACACTGCATCGATCCGCAACCCGCGACGGTGGTCGAAGCCGACCGGCTCAACTACCGCGATTTCCTGACCGTGGCGCTGATGATCCGTTCGGAGGACCTGTTCCCTGACAACTGGATCTACATTCACGACAGTCAGGTACAGGTCGGGCGCATACAGAATTTCCGCAGCTGGTCGCCGGAAATGGTGCCGGATCCGAACCTGGCCTGCGTCGGCCTCGAATATTTTTGTTTCGAGGGTGACAATCTGTGGTCGTCGAGCGATGCCGACCTTGTCGAGCTCGCCCGGAAGGAAATGGCGATCCTCGGCCTCTGCAAGCCGGAGGAAGTCGTCGGCGGCGCGGTCGTGCGGCAGGAAAAGGCCTACCCGGTCTACGACGACAGCTATGCCGCAAATGTCGCGGCCATGCGCGCCGAACTGGAGGCGAAATATCCCACGCTCCACCTTGTCGGCCGCAACGGCATGCACCGCTATAACAATCAGGACCACGCCATGATGACGGCGATGCTGACGGTCCGCAATATCGAGGCGGGTTCGCGTGTCTACGACACCTGGCAGGTGAACGAAGACGCCGAGTACCACGAGGCCGGCGACGAAGGCGCGGTCAGCAACACCGCGCTCACCCCCGGCGAACGGGCGGCACTCGCCAGCACGCGCGACGTGCCCGGGCGGATCTCGGATGATGACGATCCGCCGGGCAAGACCCGCCAGGTAGCGTGACGGCATGATAGCCCGGGCAGCCCATCTGGTCTGGCGTATCACCTACGCCCGGTACGTGATGGCAAGCGCCCTGGCGCTCGCCGCCGATCTCTCCCTTTTCCTGATGCTGCTCGACGCCGGCGCTGATCCGATGCAGGCCGCATCGTCCGGCTATTGCGGCGGGCTGATCGTGCACTGGATCATTTCGTCCCGCCTGGTGTTCCCGCATCAACTCCGGCCATTCGCGTCGCAACGGCGCAAGCAAAAGCTGCTGTTTGTGGCCACGACCGCGGTTGGCCTGATCCTGACGACGGCTATCGTCGGGCTGGGCAGCCGCATCGGGCTCGACCCGCGCGCGGCAAAGCTGATCGCGATCCTCGCGAGCTTCCAGACAACCTATATGTTGCGCAAGAGCGTGGTCTTTGCGTGACGAAACCGTTCTTCTCCCGCGACCTTGCCGTTGACCTGACGGTTTCGCCGCCGCGCGCGCCGTTCGCGGATCGCGGCCGTAACGCGCTCTGGCTCGTCGGCGCCCTGTGGCTGGAATGCGCGATCATCTGGCTCTGGTGGTATTGGGGCAGCTTTGCCCATCTCGACTTTCGCGATCCGGACGACGCGATGCGACTGGTGCAGGTCCGCGATTTCCTGGCTGGGCAGAGCTGGTTCGACGTCAGCCAGCACCGTGTGAGCCCACCCGTCGGCGGTCCAATGCACTGGTCGCGCCTGCTCGATCTCCCGATCGCCGGCATCATCGTGGCATTGCGGCCGCTGCTGGGTCAGGCGATGGCGGAGATCGTCGCCTGCATTACCGTCCCCCTCATCACTCTGGCGACCCTCTGCTACGGCCTGTTTGGCGCCCTCCGAGGCTTCGTCGGCACCGAGCGGGCGCTGCTGACGGTGGCGCTTCTGGTCACCTCCTTTCCGATCCTGACGCAGATGGCACCGCTGCGCATCGACCACCACGCGTGGCAGATCGCGGCGGCGGTCGGGGTGCTTGGCGGCACGATCGCCGCCAACCAGCGCAGGGGCGGCTGGATCGCCGGTGGCGCGATGGCGATGTGGCTTCATATCTCCGGCGAGGGGCTGCCCTTTGCAGCGATCGCCGGGGCAGTATTGGCGCTGCGCTATGCCGCGCGCGCCGACGAATGGCCCCGCCTCATTCGCTATGCGTTTGCGCTTGCGGCCGGTTCGGCGGGGCTCCTCCTCCTCACGCACGGTTGGGAGGCAAGCCTTGCCGCCCACTGCGACGCCATGTCGCCTCCTTATCTCATGCCGCTTCTGCTGCTTGTTCCCGCGCTCCTGATCGGGCGCGGCATCGCCGGTCACACCACGGTGTTCAGGCGCGCGCTCCCGGTCGTCCTCGCTGGCGGCGCAAGCGCGGCGCTTTTTGCCCTCGCCAGTCCGCAGTGCCTCGCCGGACCGTTCGAAACGCTGGATCCGGCCGTCTATCGCTACTGGTATCTGGGCGTGATGGAAGGTCAGCCCTTCTGGGCGCAGGGCCTTTCGATCGCTGCGATCGTGCTGGTCCCGCCCATCGCGGGCTTTATCGGGATCGCCGTTGCCCTGCGGGGAGAAAAAGACAGCAAGCGCAGGCTCCAGTGGCTGTCGATCCTGGGGCTTTCGCTCGGCAGCTTCCTCGTGTCGGCATTGGTGCTGCGCGCCATGTCGGTCGCGCATATGTTCGCGCTGACCGGTAATGCCTGGCTGATCGCGTCACTCTATACCAAAGTGACCGCGCGGCCGCGCATGACGGAGCGCGTGACGCTGACGCTGCTGCTGTGCGTGCTGACGCCTGTAGGCCTCGCCAGCCTCGCGATGCTGGGCGGCAATGCCGTCAGGGCGGAGCCCGTGGCCCCACCGGCCGAAAAGCCATGTTTGGATAGCGCGCAGGTCGAGGCGCTGCGCAGCATTCCCGCCAGCACGATTTTCGCGCCGATCGACCTTGGTCCTGCGGTGTTGCAGCGCACCTCGCACAGCGTGATAGGCACTGGCCATCACCGCAACGTGGCGGGGATCGGCATGGTGCTGCGCGGCTTTATGGCGCCCCCGGACGAGGCGCGCCGGATTCTCGCCTCGACAGGCGCGCGCTATCTCCTGTTCTGCCCGGCGCTGAATGAGATCACCCGCTACCGGAAGATCGCGCCGGACGGACTTGGTGTCCGCCTGTTGAATGGCGACGTGCCGCAGTGGCTCCGGCCCGTGACCGTACCGGGCATGACGGCGATGACGCTCTACCGCATCGGGTGAGGCATCAGGCCGGGACGAACGACATCGCCCCGCCGTTCATGCAATAGCGCTTTCCGGTAGGTTTCGGCCCATCATCGAACACATGGCCCAGATGCCCGCCACACCGGGCACAATGCACCTCCGTTCGCGCATAACCGAGCTTGCGGTCGGTGCCGGTGCTGATCGCGCCGGGCAGAGGTTTCCAGAAGCTCGGCCATCCCGTGCCGCTGTCAAATTTGGTTGCGGAGGAAAACAGACGCTGGCCGCAACCCGCGCACAGGAATACCCCCTTGCGATGTTCATTGTTGAGCGGGCTGGCAAAGGGCGGCTCTGTCGCCTCCTTTCGCAGGATCGCATATTGGCGGGTGGACAGGCGCTTGCGCCATTGCTCGTCGCTCAGCATGAACGGAAAGCCGCGAGCACTCGCCCTGCCGGAACGCAGGACCTCGGGCATGGCAAAGCCCGCGAAAATGAGCAGCCCTCCCCCGGAGAGCATCGCGCGACGTGAAATCTTCATTGCGTCCTCCCGTCCGGACGATAGCTATACGCAACATGTACCCTGCCGACCTTGAACGCGCACTGAAGGCAAAGGCCGCCGAACTCGGCTTTGCCATATGCGGCATCTGCGATGCGGATGCCACGCCGAGTACGGGGGAGCGCCTGCGGGCATGGATCGCGGAGGGCTGTCACGGGGAAATGATCTGGATGGCGGACCGGGTGGATCAGCGTGCCCGCCCCGCCGGTCTCTGGCCGGAGGTTCGCTCTGTCGTGATGCTGGGCATGAGCTATGCACCGATGGCCGATCCGATGGCGCTGGCCGATGTTCCACTACGGGGGAGAGTCTCCGTGTACGCGCAGGGACGCGACTATCACGACACGGTGAAAAAAGCGCTGAAGGCTCTAGCGCGCTGGCTGATCGATGCCGGTGGCACGGACTCCCTGAAGGTTTTTGTCGATACAGCGCCGGTGATGGAAAAGCCGCTCGCCGCCGCCGCCGGTCTCGGCTGGCAGGGCAAGCACACCAATCTTGTATCGCGAGAGTTCGGCAACTGGCTGTTTTTGGGCGCGATCTACACTGACGCGCGACTGACGCCTGATACCGCCGAGGGGGATCGCTGCGGCTCCTGCACCGCCTGCCAGGACATCTGCCCCACGCAGGCTTTTCCCGC
>DASULD010000134.1:0-18915 GCA_036278355.1 Sphingobium sp. | reverse complement strand
GGATCCCCCAACCGCAGCATGGGATTGCTGCGAGCGTAGGTTCTTTTCACTTCCTCGGGATATCCGGCCATGCCTTCGGTGAAGATTGTCCCGGGGGCCACGCAATTCACACGGATATTCAGCGGTATCCATTCGACGGCGACTGTCTTCGAAAGATAGATAACTCCGGCCCGTGCTGCCGTGGTGTGTGCAGCTCCGAGAACGCCCCGGTCCACTACCACCACGACGTTGACGATCGAGCCGGGGGTCCCGGTGTCGCGCCAGAAGCGGGCGGCTGTCTGCATCATCGACCAGGTGCCGAACAGATTGTTTTCAACCACAGCGCGAAAACCGTTGGAACTCATGTCGATAGCGGCCTGGGGGAACTGGCCGCCGGCGTTGTTTATCAGCAGGTTGAGCTCGCCGTATCGGCTCTGCACGTGCTGGAACAGCGCAGCCACATCGTCCGCTTTGCGGATGTCGGTCTGAATTGCGTCTACGGACAGGCCATGTTCGGCCAGTTCGGCGACGAGGATGTCGAGCTTCTCCTGTGAACGGCCGCAGGTGATCACCTTGGCACCCAGCCGGGCCAGTATCCATACGGTTGCCCGACCGATACCAGTAGCACCACCCGAAACGAGCACGACCTTGTCGCGGAACAGGCCTTCTGCCAGTGAGATGGCACGCGAAGCCATCTTGGAAGCGGGAGGTCTTGCGGCGGCGGCGCTGAGATCCTGTTGCGTCATCTGTTTCGTCCTGGTTGATGGCCTGGCAGTTCTTACATTTGGGTCCAGGCGGACCCAGCCTTGCTAGTCGCTGGTCAATGCCCGATCAGCTTCTCGATCGCGGCGCGAGCACCTTCGGTCCGGATCAACCGGGCCGCGCTCGCCAGTTCTTTGGCGAGCGAAACGGTGATGGCGTGCGTGCTCTTTTCGACCACTTCAGGATAGCCGGTCAGGACGCCGATGATTTCACGCATGACCACAGCGTCTTTTTCGTCCAGTGATCCGGCGGCGACATCGGCTTCGAGCCGTTCGAGGTGCAAAGAATAGGCATCCTGGCCGCAATAGGTCAACTGCGGGCGGGGAGGGGGTGTGAAGCCTTCCATCGTCATCGCCCGCGCCTTTTCGAAGGCCCGCGGCAGGAGGGCGGCGCGATCCTCGACGACCTGGGTGCCGGGACGGAGCAATCCCATCGCCTCGACCTCCGCTGCCGACGAGGCGATTTGGCCCGCCTGGAGGGCGGCCAGCGCCTGCGACAGTCCCTCTTCCGGTCCATGCCGTTCAACCAGCCGTAGCAGCAGTTGGGTGCAGCCGCCCCAGGCCGGGATCAGGCCGACCTTGATCTCGGGCAAGCCCGCCCGCAGCCCGGCGTGGGCGACGACAGCGTGCGAATGGAGCATCATTTCGCAGCCGCCGCCAAGTGCGAAGCCGTGTACCGCCGCCACCACGGGGACGGGCACCGAAGCCAGATTCTGGTAAAGATCCTGGCCATTCTTGAAGTATGTGGCCAGCGCGGCCCAATCCTCACGTGCGACCATGGCGTGGTTGTAAGCGAGGTCTGCGCCGGCCGAAAACGCCTTGGGATTGTCATTGCCGATCACCAGGGCGCTGAAGGTCTTGCCGGCGTTGCCGATGGTCTGCTCCAGAAGAGCAAGC
This sequence comes from Sphingobium sp., assembly GCA_036278355.1. Classification (GTDB taxonomy): domain Bacteria; phylum Pseudomonadota; class Alphaproteobacteria; order Sphingomonadales; family Sphingomonadaceae; genus Sphingobium. The sequence continues at coordinate 17,278 of DASULD010000134.1, read as the reverse complement.
GCACCCGTGTCCAGGGCGTTCATCTTGGTATGGACCTCGAAGCAGGCTATGCCCGAACCGAAATCCCAGAGCGAGGCGCTTTCGTTGCTGGCAATCGGTGCGGAGCTGACCCGCATGCTTTGGACAGTGCCGTCCGTCATGACGATTTGATCCTTCAATATGAATAATCCGTCCAGCGCTGGACGGACCGCGAACTAGTTGGGACTTCGTCTGCCGACACCTTAGGAAGACTGCTGCCTCCGCATTCGCCAGTAATGAAGTTATGGGTAGCATCCACTTCTGCGAGTATCAGCGTAAGTTTCAATCAGTTTCAATGTATGGCCAGATCGGCGGTCTATGTGCCACGTACGCGGTATATCCAGCCGTTCGGGATTTAGGGATGGCAACTCGCCGGCCTAGATGTTTATCAGCTTAGCAAGCTCCATGCTCCGTCCCCTTGGTGGATGCCGCGCCGGCATGGGATAAACTTACCCCTGAAAACAAGGGAACAACCCTGGAGGAATGATGACCGCCTTTCTCGACAACTACGAAAAGCTCCTTTTCGATTTCCCTGCGCCGCGCGTGCTCCGGATCACCATGGGCGATCCGGAAAAGTTGACCCCGGTTTGCGCGAAGATGCACGCCGAGCTCGTCACCATCTGGCGCGACATTGACGACAGCGAGGACATTTCCGCCGTCATCCTGAGCGGGGGCAAGAAAGCGTTCTCGGCCGGCGGCGATTTCGCCATCGTCGAACGCTGCATGACCGACTATCACTTCCGGAACCAGGTCTGGAAAGAAACCCGCAACCTCGTTTACAACATCATCAACTGCTCGAAGCCGATCATCAGCGCGATGCGGGGCCCGGCCGTGGGCGCCGGGTTGGTCTGCGGCCTGCTTTCGGATATTTCGATCGCGTCAAAGACTGCGCGCATCATCGACGGGCACACCCGTCTTGGCGTCGCCGCCGGGGATCACTCGGTTATCATCTGGCCGCTGCTCTGCGGCATGGCCAAGGCCAAGTATTATCTGCTGACCTGTGACTCGATCTCCGGTGAGGAAGCAGAGCGCATCGGCCTGGTTTCGCTTACGGTGGACGACGAAGAGCTCGACACGAAGGCGCTGGAAGTGGCGACCCGCCTTTCGAACGGGGCGCCGAGCGCGATCCGTTGGACCAAGAATTCGCTCAACAATTGGTTCCGCATGGCGGGTCCGGCATTTGATGCCTCCGTGGCCTATGAGATGCTCGGGCTGACCGGGCCTGAAGTTCAGGAAGGCGTCGCTTCGCATCGCGAAAAGCGGGCGCCTGTCTTCGACCAGACCTGCAAGATTTGACCTACTGAAACACGCAAAGGGAAGGTGTCCAAATATGACGGGCAGATTTGAAGGAAAGTCCATGGTCGTGACCGGTGCCGCTTCGGGCATTGGCAAGGCAATCGCAGTCATGGCAGGCGCGCAAGGCGCGAAGGTGGTCGTCGCCGACATGAACGACGAGGGGGGGCAGGCGACCGTCAACGAGATCGTTGGCGCCGGCGGCAAGGCGGAATTCCACAAGGTGAACTTGACTGATCGCGACAGCATCAACGCCTTCGCTGCCAGCGTGCTGGCTAGCGTCGGGACAGTCGATATCCTGATCAACGGCGCTGGCTGGGACCTGATGGAGCGTTTTCTCGACAGCAAGCCGGAAACCTGGGACACCGTTATCGCTATTAACTACACCGGCCCGGTCCATCTCTGCCACCATTTCGCCCCTGGCATGGTGGAGAAGGGTAAGGGCAAAATCGTCAGCATCGCAAGTGAGGCTGGACGCATCGGCAGCCCGAGCGAAGCAGTCTATTCGGGGGCCAAGGGCGGCATCATCTCCTTCACCAAGACGCTGGCCCGTGAACTCGCGCGCCACGGCGTCAATGTGAACTGCGTTTCGCCCGGCCCGACCCGGACAGCACTCTATTATGCGCAGTCTGAGTCGGTGCAGCAGAACCTCGCCAAGGTTATCCCGATGCGGCGTGTCGGCGAACCCGAAGAGGTTGCCATGGCGGTCCTGTTCTTCGCCAGCGGCGAATCCGACTATATCACCGGCCAGACGCTCAGCGTCAGCGGTGGCATGGCGATGGTCAACTAGTCAGCCCAAGCAGCGGACGAAAACAGGCCGAGACCGGTTCAAACCGGTCTCGGCCTCATTGCGTCCGGGCGTTAGTACAACCGCTTTACTGACCATCGCATATGTGTTAAGCTCCCACACATAACCGTTATTCAGAACCGCGATACGCGACGGATGCGACGGTAATAATGCATGGTAGGAGGAGGATGATGGGATACGATCTCGCTTTTCGCGAAGCGTATGAAGTCTGCCCTTTTGGGCAGGAAGCCGGTGCGGTTTCGTCAGATGATGGGGCCGGAACACCTGCCAAATGGGAGCCGCTGCCAGACAGTGTCGTGAAATCGACCGGCCGCACGATGCAGATTCTTGAATTCTTCGATCATCACCAGGCACCCTCGAACATCTCCCAGGTCGCCCGGGCGCTCGACTATCCGCAATCGAGTACATCGGAGATTATGCGCAGCCTGAACGTGCTCGGCTATCTGGCGTATAACAACGCTGATCGCACTTTCATCCCAACCAGCCGAGTGCGCTTTCTTGGTTCGTGGGTGCTCGGCCAATTGCACGGCGAGGACCGGCTGTCATCGCTGGTTCGCAAGGTCAACGCGGTTTCCGGTCAGACCGCCTACCTTGCGATCCGCAACAAGCTTGAATCGCAATACATTCAGGTCGCCCAGGCGACTACGTCGCTCCGCTTGCACCTGACCCCTGGACAGCGACGTCCGTTGCTGAGGTCCACGAGCGGACGCGCATTGCTGAAGGACTTGTCCGATTCCGAAATCAGCAAGCTGGTTCGGCGCGTGAATGCGGAAAAAGCGCCTAATGAAAGCCTGATCCATCTCGATCAGGTGCTGGAAGATGTCAGCTTCGTCAGGCAGAATGGATATCTGTATGTGGCCAAGAGCGAAATAAGCCCTGGCGCTGCGGTTATCGCCGTAAGCTTGCCGGACGAGATGTTCCCGGTTCCCACGGTCATTGGCGTGGGCGGCGCGGCAGAGATCATTGCGCCTCAAAAGGACTCGCTCGTGAAATTCGTGGCAGACCTAATTCGCGACCACCTCATAGAGAGCGCTCGGGAATCTGACTGAAAGGGCCGGACTTTTTCCATATCTTGGCGGGACGCGTGGAAACGCGACGAGTACTGATATGGAATAACGCGAGTGTGGAACGTGAGTTTCTCAGCGAGCGGGTGCGTCCGGGCTGGTATCCGTCTGCGTGACGCATATGTGGTAATCCGCGCGTGCGATGGACAAAGGGCTGTCATCCGATCTGTCGGCGGCTATTCTTGAGCAATCGACGGGCGGGAAGCGGAATGAACCTCAGGCCAGGCAAGTGCTGACTTGCCCGGCAGGTCGCGCCCCATCCACGGAAATCGCAGTTAAGTATTTTGCGAGAGGATTGGCCTTTCGCATTGTATTTATTGGTAATTAACGGTGTTGAATTCTTGGGAGCCAGCGAATGTACAATCCGATGACACTGGAGAACAAGACCATCGTCGTCACTGGTGCGGGTCAGGGCATTGGCCGCGCTATTGCCAGTTCCGTCATGCTGCTCGGTGGGCGGGTCGTCGCAATTGATCGCAACGCGGAAACCCTGGCTCAGTTCGCCAGCGAAGCAGCAACGGACCGCCTGGTCACTGCCGCCGGGGATGTGACCGACGGCGATTTCGTCACGACGACAATCGACAAGGCAGCTGAATGGAATGGAGGCATTGATGGGCTCGTCAACAATGCAGGCATTTCCCGTCCAGCGATGATCCACAAGATGGACATGGAAACCTGGGAAGCAGTGATAAACGTCAACCTGACTGCGCCCTTCCGGCTGCTTCAGGCCGTGGGGCAGAAAATGCTTGCGCAAGCTGCCGCAGGGCAAAACGCCCCCGGCTCCATCGTCAACATCTCGTCGGATGCAGGTCGTCGCGGTACCGTCGGCCAGATCAATTATGGTGCCGCGAAGTCGGGGATCACCGGTCTGACCATGTCGGCCGCGCGCGAGTGGGCGAGCAAAGGAATTCGGGTCAACGCGGTCGCATTCGGGGTCGTCGAGACGCCGATGACGGAGGCCGTGCGCGGCGAGAGGTTTCGTGACACCTACCTCGCGCAGATCCCGATGGGTCGCTGGGGTTCGCCGGAAGAGGTCGCGAACGCGGTGTGCTTCCTGCTTTCGGACGCGGCCTCCTATATCACCGGGCAGACCCTCTCGGTGAATGGCGGCTTCCACATCAGCACGTAATCCAGGCGAGGCCCTGTCCATGACGACCATAGACGCAATTCGCCCCGACCAGGAATTCCTGGCCTTTTTGGCGCAGGGAAAGTTCATGCTCCAGCAGAGCAGATCGAGCGGCAAGCCGTTCTTCTACCCGCGCGTTGCAGAGCCGGGCACGGGCAAAACCGACCTTGAGTGGATCGAGGCTTCGGGCGGGGGCACTGTCTATGCGAGGACGATCGTCCGCGTTCGCCCGCCGCAGGCCGATTACGCCGTGGTGATTGTGGAACTGGACGAGGGTCCGCGAATGCTGAGCCGGGTCGAAGGCGTCGAGCCGGCCGACGTTTTCATCGGCATGCGGTTGCAGGCGAAGATCGTACCGTTCGAAGATCAGCACGCCGTCGTGTTTGTCCCAGCCGCCGGCGAGAAGCCGGGGAAAGCTTCCTTATCATGACGATTGATCGTCGCACGCCAGCCGCCATTGTCGGCGCCGCAACCTTCGGAATCGGTGAAGCCCCAGGCTTTTCTTCGATGGACCTCGCCACGCGCGCCGCCCTTGCCGCGCTCGATGAAGCCGGCATTAGCCTCTCGGAGGTTGATGGCCTGTTCGTCGGTCAGCCGAGCGATTTTCTGAGCGGTCTGACCTTTGCCGAATACCTGGGCATCCGACCAAAGCTGACGAACAATAACCGCACCGGTGGATCGGCCTTCCTCACGCACATGAACGTCGCCGCGCTTGCGCTTGCTGCGGGCGAGATCGACGTGGCGCTTATCGCCTACGGCAGCAATCAGCGCACAGGTACTGGCGGGCTTGTCAGTGCGGCGGCGCCGAACATCTACGAAAAGCCGTACAGCCTGCGCCTGCCTGTGGGTGGCTATGCGCTTGCCGCAAGCCGCCACATGCATGAATTCGGGACGACGCGCGACCATCTCTACGCGGTGGTGAAGTCAGCTCGCGATTGGGCAATGTTGAATCCGGAAGCCTTCCTGCGCAAACCTGTCACCCAGGAAGACTATTTCAATGCGCGGATGGTCTCGGATCCCCTTTCGGTGCTGGATTGCTGCCTGGTCACTGACGGAGCCGCCGCGGTAGTCATGGTCCGAAAGGACCGCGTTGAGAATCGCAAGGCTGCGTACCTGCTTGGTCTGGGTGAGGCTACTGACCACTACCAGATCGCCCAGATGCCAGACCTGACCACTTCCGCCGCGAAGTACAGCGGCCAGCGGGCTTTTGCGCAGGCGGGAATCACCCCCGCTGATGTCGACGTGGTGGAATTGTACGACGCGTTTTCGATCAACACGATCATGTTCCTTGAGGACCTTGGTTTCTGCAAGAAAGGCGAGGGCGGGGATTTCGTTGCCTCGGGTGTAACCGGGCCCGGCGGCAGCCTTCCGGTCAACACCAACGGCGGCGGATTGGCCTGCGTTCATCCTGGCATGTACGGGCTTTTCACCGTTGTCGAAGCCTATCGGCAGTTGACCGGCTCGGCCGGCGAACGCCAGGTTCCCGGCGCCGAAATTGCGGTGGCTCACGGCAATGGCGGATTCCTCTCCAGCCAGGTAACCGCGATTCTCGGCAGCAGCGCAGCCCGCTGAGGCGTCACAATAACGGATTTGCAGTAACTTCCCGGCGCGGACCAATTCGCGTTTCCTGCTGAAGTCTCTGCACCTACACATCAAGATGCAAACCTCCTTTTTTAGGGGACAAGGAGCAGGCTGATGTCGATACTGTCTGGTATCAAGGTTCTGGATATGACACGGGTGGTCGCTGGACCGACGGCGACGCAATGCCTTGGTGATTTCGGTGCCGATGTCATCAAGGTCGAGCGTCCCGGCGAGGGCGACGATGTCCGGCATGTCGGCCCGCCGTGGTTGATCGACAAGAACGGCGAGGAAACGCGCGAGTCGACCTATTTTCAGGCAGCCAATCGCAACAAGAGGTCGATCGCGGTTAACTTCCAGAAAGAGGAGGGTGCGAGCCTTCTGCGCGAGCTGGCTGGCAAATCCGATGTGTTTGTCGAGAATTTCCGGCCCAACACGCTGGAGAAATATGGCCTCGATTATCAGTCGCTGAAGGAGTCCAATCCCCGACTGATCTATTGCTCTGTCAGCGGCTTCGGCCAGACTGGGCCCTATTCGACGCGCAGCGGATACGACTTCCTGATGCAGGCGATGTCGGGTCTGATGAGCGTGACCGGGGAGCCGGAAGGACCGCCGATGCGGGTGGGCGTGCCGATCGCCGATATCCTCGCGGGCAAGGATGCGGTGATCGGGATCCTGCTTGCCCTGCGCCACCGGGACCAGACGGGACAAGGACAGCATATCGACATTTCGCTGTTCGATTCCCAGGTGGCGGCAATGTCGAACACATTCACCGCTTGGTTCAACGGCGGTTTCGAGATGCCGCGCACCGCGAATGATCATCCGAGCGCTTCGCCCTACGGGGTCTATCGAACCTCCGATGGCTATCTGCTCATTGCTACGTTCAACAACCGAGAGTTCGCCCGGTTGGCGACGGTAGTCGGCCGACCCGACTGGATGGAAAACCCCCATTACAACACCATGGGTGCGCGGGTGGCGCATCGCTACGAGCTTGCCCAGGCGCTGACTGAAATCCTGGTCCAAAACACCCGTGAATACTGGATCAATCTGCTCAATCCTGCCGGTGTTTCGTGTGGCCCCATCAACCGGATGGCCGATCTTGAACACGATCCGCATTTCATCGCGCGCGGAATGGAGATAAAGCTGCCGCATGCACTGTCGGGTGAGATCTCGGTCGCTGCTAGCCCGATCAGGTGTTCGGAAACGCCGCCAGAGTATCGCCTGGGGCCACCGGTCATAGGTCAGCATACGGCAGAGGTCCTGCAAGAATTGCTTGGCATGAACGAAGGCTCGGTCAACGGTCTTGTTGAGGCGGGCGCGTTATGAGCGTCACCGCGAACGCTGCAGCGCTTCCGCCTGCGGCGTTGAAACTCCGCCATGAGGTGCGGGAATTCCTGGCCGGCTACGCGCAGAACTGGACGACCTTTGACCGGGCTCACTCGTGGGCGGGTGTCGACCGGGAGTTCAGCCGGGCGGTCGGCAACAGAGGCTGGATCGGAATGACCTGGCGGGCACCGTGGGGCGCCGGCCGCACTGCGCTTGAGCGGTTTGTTCTTCAGGAAGAGATGCTTGCGGCAGGTGCGCCGGTGGGGCTCCATTGGGTAGCTGATCGCCAGAGCGGGCCGTTGCTTCTGAAAGTGGGCACGGCGGAGCAGCAGCAACGCTATTTGCCCGGGATCGCGAGTGGTGACATTTCGTTCTGCATCGGCATGAGCGAGCCCAATGCCGGATCCGACCTGGCTTCGCTTGAGGCTCGCGCTGACCGTGATACCGGGGGCTGGCGGCTGAACGGCACGAAGTTGTGGACCACCAACGCGCAGTATTGCCAAGTGATGATCGGCCTGTTCCGCACCCAGGGTCCGGCGCGCGAAATGCGCCAGGCAGGGTTGACCCAGTTCTTGATCGAACTGGACAGCCCAGGCGTCGAAGTCAGGCCCATCGCTGATCTCAATGGCGAGTCGCACTTCAATGAAGTTGTGTTCAAGGACGTCTTTGTGCCTGACGATCGGCTGCTGGGGATCGAAGGACAGGGCTGGGCACAAGTCACCTCGGAGCTCGCCCTCGAGCGCAGCGGATCGGAGCGATTCCTCAGCGCATTCCCGCTGGTCGCGGCGGCAACCGCGAAGTTCGCCGAGACGCCGGACGCCGGGGTGGAGCGCGCTGATCTCGAGACACTTGGCACCCTGATAGCGGAGACGGCGGTGCTGCGTTCGTTGTCCCTGATGGTTGCCGGCAAGCTCGATCGCGATGAAGATCCGTCATATCTCGCAGTCATCACCAAGGATCTCGGGGCGGAGCTCGAACAGCGGACCGCCCCCGCAGTGAGGAGCCTGTTCGATGTGCCGCCGGCGGACTTGCGGAGAGCTATCGAACACACGATCCGGGCCGCACCCACCTTCTCGCTGCGGGGCGGGGCGCGCGAGATCCTGCGCGGGATTACTGCCCGCTCTCTGGGAGTGCGGTGATCATGTCGGTTTCCGAAATCCTCCTCGAACAGGTCGTGCGCATGCATGCCGAGGGGCAAAACCGGCGGCGCGATGAAACCGAGGAATGCGATCCGGTGGTATGGGGCAAGGCCGAGGAACTGGGCCTGCCGTTGGCGATGTGCCCGGAAGCGGCGGGTGGGTTTGAACTGAAATGGTCTGAGCTGTTCGATGTTCTCTACCATTCGGCCTCTTGCGGTGAACCTGCCCCGCTGGGCGATACACTGGTTGCCAATGCCTTGCTCTGCGCGGCAGGCCAAGCACCTGCCCAAGGACCGGTGTTCCTGGGCTTGCCTTCCGAATTTTCTGGCAGCGGGCAGGGGCTTAACCTTCCGGCCGATGCTCATGTCCTCACCACCAACGGTGCGGCGATTTCCCTTGCATCTCCGGATGGCGCCGCGGACGGTGCAATCGCCGCGAGGCCGCCGCAAGACGATCAGCTGACGCTTGCCGGTGCCCTGCTGCGCGTTGTGCAGATCGCAGGCGCGCTGCAGGGCGCGCTCGATCTCTCGGTCCGCTACGCTCAGGAACGAAGCCAGTTCGGTCGGCCGCTTTCGAAGTTCCAAGCGGTGCAGCACATGCTCGCTCAGCTTGCCGGTGAAGCGGTGGCGACGGCGGCTGCAGCGCGGATGGCCTGTGCCAGGATGGATGCCGGAGACGGTGCCCTGGCGATTGCCGTTGCCAAGTTGCGGGCGGGCCGCGCGGTGGAGAAGGGTGCGATGTTGGCACACCAGATCCACGGTGCGATCGGGGTGACCCTGGAATATCCGCTGGCCCGGCTCAGCCGCAACATGTGGCGTTGGACCGAGGATTTCGGCGGTCAGCGCTACTGGGCAGTGGCTGTCGGCCGCGTCGGCCTGGCACAGGGCGCCTGGGAAACCGTTATCGCCGCCAGTGACCCGGTCGGGAGCAACGTAAATGAGTAGTCGTTCGCGTCATCGCGAGATCGGCGCGGTGTCCGGGCAGCGCAACCTAGAACTCTGCAAGCGGTAAGAGGTCATGAAGGACTACGATGCATTGATGGGGATGCCGCCGGTGGTGGTGGAGCAGTCCTACACCAATCTGGACAGCTGCCTTTATGCGCTAAGCGTCGGCTGCGGCATGGATCTGGCCGATGACTGGATGCGGCGCTACCTGGGCCCGCTGCCGCCGTCGTTGACCCTGCCCGGGCTCGCGACAGTTGTGGCAGCCCCCCGCGTCCATACCATCGGGCTGGGCGCGACCCTGTCTGGCATACTTCATGGCAACCAGGGCTTGGTCGTTCATGCGCCGCTTCCGGTCGAAGGCCGGCTGCGCAGTGAATCGAGGGTCGTCAGTGTATTTGACAGGGGGGAGGGGCGTGGCACCCTGCTAAGCATGGTGCGCGAACTCCATGACGCGCAGTCAGGGACGCATTACGCCTCGCTGACGGCCACATACGTGTGCAGGTTGGACCAGGCGGCAGGCGCCCCGCCCGCGGCAAAGCCTGCGGCCAACCCCATGCCCGATCGCGCGCCCGACCTCGTCGTCGCAGTGCCGACTTCGCCGCAAGCGGCGCAGCTGTTCGCGCTCACGGGTGACCAGAACCCGCTGCACATGGTCCCCGAAGTCGCTATCAAGATGGGTTTCCGGGCACCGATCCTGCATGGCATGGCGACTTACGGCATTTGCGCCGCTTTTGCCGAGAAGGCGCTGTGCGAGGTGCAAGGTGCTTCCCCCACTCGCAGGCTCGGAGCAATTTCGGGCAGGTTCAGCGCTCCGGTCTTTCCTGGTGAGACGCTGGAACTGGCGCTTTGGAATGAGGCATCGGGCGCGCGCCTCGAAGCGCGCGTTCCGGGTCGGGGCGTGGTAGTCATTGCCGAAGGTCAGATAGCGATCGAGGAGGCGTTTTAACCGTGGACCTGAACCTCTCTCCCGCTGACATAGCGTTCCGCGACATGATCCGCGGTGAAATCGCCTCAATGGTACCAGAGGACATCAAGGTCCGCGTGGAAAACCTCCAGCACCTCAGGAAAGAGGACTTCCTGCGCTGGCAGTCGATTCTTGACGAGCGCGGCTGGGCCGCACCCGCCTGGCCGAAGGAGTTCGGAGGCCCGGGCTGGTCGCCGATGCAGCGCGTCCTGTTCGAGGAAGCCTGCTTCATGGCCGGCGCGCCACGCCAGATTCCGCATATCAACATGATCGGCCCGGTGCTCCAGACCTTCGGCACCGACGAGCAGAAGCGCCGCTACCTGCCCGGCATCCCGACGCTGCGAGACTGGTGGTGCCAAGGCTACTCCGAGCCGGGGTCGGGGTCCGACCTCGCTTCGCTGCGCACCAAGGCGGTGCGCGATGGCGACCGCTACATCATCAACGGCCAGAAGATCTGGACGACCTGGGCGCACTGGTCGAACCACATGTTCTGTCTGGTCCGCACTTCCGATGCCGGCCGCCCGCAGGAAGGGATTACTTTCCTGCTTCTCGAGATGGACACGCCTGGCATTACCGTCCGGCCGATCCATTCGCTCGACGGTGCGCATGACGTCAACGAGGTATTCTTCGAGGATGTGGCGGTTCCGGTCGAGAACGTCGTGCTCGGCGAAAATCAGGGCTGGACCGTTGCCAAGTTCCTGCTGAACGCCGAACGCACGGAGATAGCAGGGCTGGGCCAGTCAAAGCGGCTTCTCCATTTCACACAGCGGCTGGCCGAGCGCCTCTCCGAAAGCGGTGTTTCACCATCCCGACTGGAAGCTTTCCGCTCACAGATCGCTCGCATCAGCATCGATCTCAGGGCACACGAGTGGACGCTCATGCGGGTGATTGCAGCCGCGCCGGGTGACTCCAATGCGCCTTCCGCCTCGATCCTCAAACTCTGCGGCACGGACCTGCTGGAGCGCCTATCTACGCTGCTCATGGACATGGGCGGGCCGGTCGGCCTCACCTACGACGAGGACGCGCGGAATGGCCGTTCAGAGGGGACGCCCCCCTACGGCCACATGCTTAACGGTACCAGCGCCACCTATCTCGAGTTTCGCAAATCGGGGCTGGTCGGTGGCACCACGGAAATCCAGAAAAGTTTGATCTATCGGGAATCTGTCAGCCGGTGGGGTGCACAATGAACTTCGACCTCTCCGCCGATCAGCGTGCACTCATCGACACTGTCGAGAAATTTGCGCGCAGCACCGCCGCACAGCGATCGGTCACCGCACCCGCCGAAGCCGCGACCGAGGCTGCGGCCGCACGTTGGGAGCAGATGGCGGAGCTGGGCCTTGCGGGGCTCGTCATCGCCGAGGATGATGGTGGTATCGGGCTGGGCGCAGCCGAGGTCGTGCTGGTCAGCGAGGTGCTCGGCTACTCGCTCGCGCAGGAGCCATTTGTGACGGCTGCGGTCGTGGCGCCGAAGCTGCTGGAGCTCAGTGCTGATAATTCCCTGCGGGCCAAACATCTCCCGGCCGTCGCCGAAGGCGGCATGAGGATTGCACTCGCCGGTGACGAAGCCGTGCACGATTTCGATCTGGAGCACGTCAAGACCCGCGTCCAGGCCGACGGTGGCCGGCTCCTTGCAAGTGGCTGCAAGGAACTCGTGATCGATGGCGCGATGGCGACACATTTTGCCGTGACCGCCATGGACCAGGCCGGCCTCAACGTGTTCCTTGTCGCCGCCGACCAGCCCCGCGTGACCGTGATCCCTTTGCGAGGGCTCGACGGTGGATGGATGGCGCGCATCGAACTGGACGGTGCCGAGGTCGAAGGACCGCTGTTCGATCCGCAGTCGGGACTTGCCAGCCTCGAATGCGCGCTCGACCATGGTACTGTCGCGATTTGCGGCGAGGCGCTGGGCCTTATGAACCGCATGCTGGCGCTGACCGCCGGTTACCTTCAGACCCGCCACCAGTTCGGCAAGGCGATCGGCACGTTTCAGTCGCTCCAGCACCGTTTCGCTGACATGGTGACTGCCGCGGAGCAGGCCCGCTCGGGGACGCTGATGGCCGCTGCGGCCTTGGCGAATGACGATGCGGACACGCGCAAGGCCAATGTCTCGGCTGCAAAGTCGCTCGTCTGCCGACATGGACGAGCCGTCCTGGAAGGCGCCATCCAGCTGCACGGCGGCATCGGTATCACGGACGAATACGAGCTGAGCCGCTACGTGCGCCGGATGATCGAGATCGAGAAAACATGGGGTGACACTGTCTATCACGAATCCAGGTTCGCAAGACTGACAGGTTCCCGCTGACGCCCCGTCCGTCCGGGCGCGAACGCGTCAGGGCCTGATTGCGCCAGCAAAGCGGCGTTGTGCCTACGCTAGCACAAAGGAGATATGGATGATCAATCTGGAAGGCAGGACCGCGATAATCACCGGGGCCGCGCGCGGCCAGGGCGCTGCGACCGCCACCCTGTTTGCAGCCGCCGGCGCGCGCGTGTTCCTGACCGACGTTCTCACCGAGGAGGGCGAGGCGGTCGCAACAAGAATCGGCAAAGCTGCCAGCTTTTGTCGGCTTGACGTAGCCAGCCAGCAGGACTGGGCCGATCTGGTACGTGAAGTGGAACAGATCGAGGGCAAGGTCGACATCCTCGTCAATAACGCCGCGCTTGCAGATTCTACTCCGTTCCTAGAGCTTTCACCCAACCGGGTTGATCAGATGATTACAGTCAACCTGAAAGGTTGCATCCTGGGAATGCAGGCAGTCCTTCCGGGGATGGTCGAGCGCGCCAGTGGCTCGATCATCAACATCTCATCGATCAATGGTCTGCGCGGAACGGGCGGGACCGCTGCCTATGACGCCACCAAATGGGCAGTGCGCGGGATGTCAAAGTCTGTCGCGCTGGAATTTGCCGACCGCGGCATCAGGGTCAATTCGGTTCATCCCGGCGCGATCGACACTCCCATGCTGAATCCCGGCGGCGGGGACATGTCGGGCCTCGCCAAAAGCTTTAGGGTGCCAATGGGCAGAGTCGGGGAGTCGACCGAAGTTGCCTATGCTACTCTTTTCCTCGCCAGTGACGCCGCATCCTATATTTCAGGAGCGGAACTGGCCGTCGACGGTGCGTGGTCGGCGGGTGTCGTTCTGGGCAGTATCGCCGATCACCGCTGAAATCAGCGAAACCGCGCTGTCGGCCGCGCTGGGCCTTGTTTATGTTCCGGTCCAGACCGGCTGGCGCTTTTCCCTGAACGCAGCCTCGCCCTCCTTGGCGTCGTTCATCTTCCTGATGCGGTTGAACCACTCCATCGACAGTTGATAGACCGCGTCATTGGCGGCAGCTGGCTCAACCGCCGCGCGGGCCACGGACTTGGTGGCCCTGATCGAACAAGGCGCGCCGGCGATGATAGCCTCAGCATAGCGATTGGCGACTTGGATGCAGGTGCCCTGCGGGGCGATGTCGCTGACCAGCCCCCAGCGTTGGGCCTCGCGCGCGTCCATAATTTCCCCGGTAAGCAGATAGCGCATGGCCATGTGCCAGGGCATGCGTAGAGGCAACAGGCTGGCACCTCCGCCGAGCGCGGCATAACCCACCAGCGCTTCGGGCAGGCCGAACCTTGAGGTTTCATCGGCGATGACCAGGTCGCACGCCAGCACGATTTCCCAGCCGCCACCCACAGCAAGTCCGTTGACTGCAGCGATGATCGGCTTGTCCATGGTCTGCCGGTGTGCGAGGCCGCCCCAACCGGTATCGGGCAAGGGGATCGAGAAATCGTCGGCCAGGTCGTGGCCGGCACAAAAGGCGCGCCCGGTGCCGGTAATTATGGCGACCCTAAGGGTGTCATCCGCCTCGTACATGTCCCAGATTTCCGACAACTTATGGCAGTCGGACGAGGTCAGGGCGTTGAGGCGCTCGGGCGCGTTCAAAGTGATGGTCAGGACCTGACCGGTACGTTTCGATTCGATCATCGCCTCTACCCTTCGCATCGAGGATCCGCCGCCGCCGCTTTGCGGGTGCAGCCTCGGGAAGCATACCGCCCGAGAGTGTCGCCGCTTGTCAATCTTGAAGCGTGATTGGGGTAATCTGAGCCCGGAAATGACGCGAATGTGTCAACTGCGATCGGCGCTTGTTCTCCAGTTCGCAATCAAGGCATGAATTCCGCAGGCGAACTTCAGTGATGCAGGAGGCGGGATGGCGGCAGGCGACGCAGACGGCGCCAATCCGCGGATTGGTTTCATAGGATTGGGCGACATCGGCCTGCCGATGGCCATGCGACTGCACGAGTGCGGGCACGACCTGATGGTCTGGAACCGGACAGCCAGCCGATCAAAAGTGTTCGCCGAGCGAGGCGTTGCGGTTGCCCGAACAGGAGCCGAACTTGCTGAAGCCTGCGACATCGTTTGCCTGTGCCTCATCAATGCAGATGCGGTAGAGGCGGTGGTGTTCGGACCGGAAGGTGTAGCCGAAGCCAAGTCGGCACCAAGGCTCTTGATCGATCATTCGACCATTTCGCCTCGGAACACGATCGACTTTGCCGAGAGGCTCGAAGCGCGGACTGGTACCTCCTGGCTCGACGCGCCGGTTTCGGGCGGCCCGGCGGGCGCCCGCGCCGGTACGCTGGCGGTCATGGCGGGAGGACGGGCAATCGATTTCGACGTCGCTGCGCCCCAGTTGCACAGCCTGGGGCGGGCGACGCATGTCGGCAGTCTGGGGATGGGCGTGACTGCAAAGGCCTGCAATCAGGTCATCGGTTTCACGATCGCGGCGGCGATTGCAGAGGGGCTGGCCTGTGCTCGCGCGGCCGGGCTGCCCCCGATCGAACTCGCGGAGATCATGACGGGCGGTCTGGGCGATTCAGTCGCACTGGCCGAGTATAGGCGGGCTTCTGCAGCAGGCGAGACCGGCAGCATCAAGGGCATTATCGACGCATATATCGATCTCATCAATGGCTATGTCCGGCCGGAGTACGCCGGCAAGCTCGACATCCTGCACAAGGATGTCGGCATCGCGAGGGAAATAGCCGGTGAAATGGCCCCGCGATTGCGGCTGCTCGATCAGGTGGAAGCAATGGCGAAAAGCCTCAATTACCAGTGACAGGTTATAGGCGTCTGTGTGGGCCGCAAACCAGGCCTTGACGAACCGATGGACATGCCCCTGACAGGATCGATGGACCAGCAACCACAAATGCCGAGTGCGTTCCATCACTCCGAGGAAGTCTTGGTCATCGGAGCAGGTGCACTGGGTGGTTATCTTGCGGCGCGATTGGCAGATAGTGGGCAGCGGGTTTCCGTGGTTGCCCGCGGGCAGCGGCGTGCGGATATCGGACAGCACGGCATTGTGCTCGATATGGACAATCAGCGACGCACAGTCCGAGTTCACTGCCATGCCAGTACAGCCAAGGCGCAGGCTGCGGCACTCGTCATCATCGCTACGAAGAGCGCAAGCCTTGGCGAGGTGCTTGCCGAACTTGGAAGCTGGCACGAGCCTCCCCGCGCTGTGCTGACCTTGCAGAACGGAGTCGAAGCACCCGACCAGGTCGCCATGGCGTTGCCCGCTACGACGGTGCTGGCCGGACGAGTGCATGGGTTCTTCATGTTGGTCGATGGTGTCGTCGCACACACCGGGGTGCCGCCTGAAGTTGGTTTCGGCCCATGGCAATCTGCGGACAATACGGAAGCCGACCTGTTGTCCGCCCGGTTTGCGGTAGCCGGAGTTCCGTTTTCCCGGCCGTCCGACATCGCGGCGGCCCTGTGGGAGAAATTCCTGCTCGCTTCCGCGATTGGCGGTGTAGGCGCAGCGCTCGGAATCCCGGTTGGGCGCTTGCGCGAATCGCCGGAAGGTTGGTCTCTGCTTGGCGCAGCCATGCAGGAAATCCATGAGCTGGCGGTAGCGCGCGGCGTGCAGCTTCCGGAAGGCTGCGTGGCCAGCACACTGGATTTCGTCGCCGGCTTCCCACCAGAGGCGATGAGTTCACTGCAGCGGGATTTGCTGGAACGACGCGAATCCGAGTACCCCGTGCTCACCGGTGCAGTCGTGCGTATGGGGCGCCAGTTCGGTTTGCGCCAGCCTGCCCATAACCGAATTGTGAACCTGCTGACCCGGAACGGCCTGCTCACTCAAGAGGTTTGCTAGTCCGGAATCCCGAACGCCGCATGCTCTATTTTCCGGGCCGTCGTGCGCAGCTGGTCCAGGATGGTGCCGAGCCCTGCAGATGGGTCTGGAGAACTTGCACGGGATACGGAAATAGCGGCATGGACCTGGCCGTCTGGCGCTTGGATAGGAACTGCCACGCAGAACAGCCCTTCGGCGATCTCACCATCATCGGTTGCGTAGCCCCGCGCACGGACCCGTTCCAACTCATCCTCCAGTTGGCATGGATCGGTTATCGTGCGGCTCGTCAGCGCAACGAACGGACCCCCGGCGAGGTAGGCGCGTCGCTGGGCTTCGGGCAGGTGAGCAAGCAGGACTTTGCCGATTCCTGAGCAATAAGCTTCAAGCTGCATTCCCACTTGCGTGAACAACGAACCTGCCCCCTCTCCGGTCTTGATCCGGTAAGTAACCATCTCGTTTTCGAAGGTGCCCAACTGCACGACGCAGCCAGTCGCTATCGCCAGTTGGTGCAGCTGCGACGCCGCGATGTTGACGATCACCTGGCGCAGGTCCAACCGATGCATAAGGCCAAGCAGCCGTGGCCCGGGAATGTAGCGCCCACGATCAGACAGGCCGAGGTAACCGGCCGCGACGAGCGAAACGACCTGTCGATGCGCTGTAGCCGATGGAATGCTGTTGGCGCGCGCAAGAGCGGCTATGCTCGATTGCCCCCCATCGGCAATCACGGCTTCGAGCAACGCAAGCGTACGGCTGAGCGCCGCGATAGGAGGCGTACCTTTTCTCACCATGCGAGATGATGGTGCAGGGGTCCCCTATATTCAAGCCTCAAGTGAAGCTAGTGTGGCCACGATACAGACAGAGAGGGTGTGGCGATGACAGTCCCTATCCATGAAAAGTTGGCGCTGCGCCTGCGCGACGC
>DASULD010000133.1:0-2635 GCA_036278355.1 Sphingobium sp. | reverse complement strand
CGCACAGCATAGCGCCCAGAACACTGGCCATTCGCTCCCGCCAATATGCCATAACCACCGGCGCGAAACTTTGAAGTTCGCGGCTGCGGCGACAAGCAGGTAAACGCACCCGAGATAAGCGGCGTAAACCGGCAGGATGCCGAGCATCAGGCAGGCTGCCAGTACAATCTCGAGTCCCATGGCCACATAGGACCAGAACTGGGGCGGGTTCAGGCCGGCCTGCTTGAAGAAGGCTACCGAGGCCTGACGCGCAGTGATTTTCCCAACCACATGAGGGATGAAGAAGGCGCCGCACAAGACCCTCAGCACGGCATAGCCATTCGTCATGTCGAAGGCGCTGTCCACGGCGCATTCCTCCACTGCCTTTGGGCACGCCGGCCCGCCATTATCCGCCCAGATCATGCTGCCACGATCCCACTCTGTTCGCTTTCCGGCGTTCAAGGTCGGGGCTGGCATAATTTAATATGGAGAGGCGCTTGACAGCGCAAGAAAAATCGACAAGTTTTGCTCAAAGGCCAAAACTAACGAAATTAATGCCTATAAATTTCATTCGTGCGAAATTACTCACGACGGCATCAAGGCGCCGGGCAAGGCAAGCCCATAGGGAGGTTCATGAAGTCGAAGGCTGCAGTCAGGAATGGCTTTGAGGGTCAGAAATACCTTTCGCCTCAATCCGCAATCATCGTCCACTGATTCTGTCTTAGAATTAATGAATTCCACGAATTAGAAGTATTGGTTTAAATATTGGATTGGCGATCTAATGTGATCGCATGTCGGAATTACGCTTTAGGCGTCCGAGAGGGAAAGCTGATAATGAAGTATAATCGACCACATGCTGGCGCAAGCTTCGGCACCCAGGCTAAAGACTGGGAGCGCGGCATCGATTACGACCGCTTGTTCAAGGCAAGATTGAAGCGGGCGCAGGAGGCAGTACGTCACGCGGGCCTTGGTGCGGTATTGTGCTTCAATTTCGACAATATCCGCTATGTTACGGGTACGCATATCGGCGAATGGGCGCGCGACAAGTTCATGCGCTATGCGCTTTGCCCGGCCGAAGGGCCTCCGTTCCTCTGGGATCCGGCGCCGCCCGCCAAGCGGTTGTCGTCGCCGTGGATCGCGGACAATGTGGCCGCGCCGATCTCGACCATGCAAGGTGGACTCCCGCCATGGATGAACGTGCAGGGCGATTTCGCAAAGCAGATCAAGAAGGCGCTCGTTCATTTCGGGATCGAAAAGCAGCCGCTCGGCATCGATATCATGGAACTTCCGATGCTCCGGGCGCTCGAGGCCGAGGGTATCGAAGTGGTCGACGGTCAGCAGGCACTGCTGGACGCCCGCGAAATCAAGACGCCGGACGAGATAGAATTGCTCAAGATGGCTGCGGCAATGGTGGATGCCACTTATGTGGACATCGCCAAGGCGATTAGGCCGGGCACGCGCGAAAACGAACTCGTGGCAATCGCCAATGACAATCTGTTTCGCATGGGGTCGGAGCGCGTCGAATGTGTCAACTCGGTTTCGGGTCCACGCGGCCGCCCGCACTCGCACACATTTTCCGATCGCATGATCCAGCCGGGCGACATGGTGTTCCTGGACATCATGCATTCGTTCAACGGCTACCGGACCTGTTACTACCGGACCTTCATTTGCGGGGAGCCCAACAAATATCAGATCGATGCCTATGAGAAGGCGTCGAAATGGATCAGCGCCTCGATCGACATGATCCGGCCGGGTGTCACGCCTGACGAGATTGCGGATGTTTGGCCGGATGCCACCGAATTCGGCTATCGCGACGAGGCAGAGGCGTTTCTCCTGCAATATGGTCACGGCGTGGGCCTGTCGCTGTGGGAGCGGCCGATCATTTCCAAGCGCTATCGCGGTCAGAACCAGCCACTGCGCGAAGGCATGGTGTTCGCGCTTGAAACCTGGTGCGGCGCCGAAGACGGATCGGGTGCTGCCCGCATCGAGGAAGAAGTGGTTGTTACCAAGGACGGTTGCGAAATCATTACGAACTTCCCGTCGGACCGACTCATTTCCTGCGGCCTGCCGGGATGCGAGATTTTCTAGTCTCCCATGTTGAGCACCTTGATGAGAAATAATGAACGGATACGAATATTTGGTTCGATTGATAAATAACAAAAAAAGTTCGGTTCTCGCAGGGGAAAATTGGGTCTTATTATAACTTTAAGGGGAATAATAATGAAGAAAGATCTTAGAATCCGAACAAGCCTACTTTGCGCAGTTGCAATTGGCGCGCTCGCCAGCCCTGCATTGGCGCAGGACGAGCCCGCCGCCGCCCCCGCGCAGGATCAAGCGGCTCAAGATCATGCGGACACGGGCGGCTCGGCCTTGTCGGGCGAGATCATCGTGACGGCGCAGCGTCGCGAGCAGAGCATCCAGAAGGTGGGTATCGCCATCACCGCCTATTCCGGCGAACAGTTGCGCGCGCTCAACGTGACCGATTCACGCGAACTGGCGGGGCTTACGCCGGGCGTGCATCTCGGTGGCGCGCTTGCTGGCCAGAACAGCCAGTACACGATCCGCGGCGTGACCCAGAATGACTTCAACGATATCGTCGAGGCGCCGAATGCGGTTTATCTGGACGATGGTTACATCGCGATCGGCCAGGGCCAGA
>DASULD010000132.1:0-16928 GCA_036278355.1 Sphingobium sp. | reverse complement strand
TTACGCGATCACTGCCGTTGCCACTCGCGACGCGGTCATTTCCGTCTCCCCGGTTGTCATACGGGCGCACCGGTGGCATAGGGCGGACGGCCAGTCTGGAAGCGGTGGGCCGGTGTAGCTCAGCGGTAGAGCAACCGCCTTGTAAGCGGTAGGTCGTCAGTTCGATCCTGACCTCCGGCACCAGCTTCGACTGAGGTCACCGACATTCGATTCCTGTAGCCGCACCCGCTCGCCTGTGCGGCCTTTTCCTCTCTCACCCGGATGCAGGGTCCAGCGTGGGCGCTGCGGCTGCGACGCACGCCGTCAGCCAGTCAACAAATGCTCTGACACGGGCCTGACTCGCGACGTCGCGATGCATGGCTAGCCAGAACGCCCGGCAGATCGAAACGCCAGGCATTATCCGCATGAGCCGCGGGTCGTCCTCCGCCATGAAGCAGGGCAATACACCGATGCCTGCCCCATTGGCGATCATCTCCTGCTGCGCATTGATGCTCGAACAGCGCAGGGTCGCTTCGATCCCATTCTCGATCTCGTCCAGATAACGCAGTTCAGGCGCGTAAATGAAATCCGGTATGTACCCGACGACCGGGATTGCGGCGCCCCGCAGGGAGCCCGCCTGTGCCCGTTCATGCCAATCGGATCGGGAACGCGGCCCATAAAGGCCGAGCCGGTAGTCAGTCAGCCTGCGAATCCGGAGGAGTCCCCGGCGCGGGCGGGTCAACAGGATCGCGAGATCAGCCTCCCGTCGCGATGGATTGAGAAAACCGCTCGAAGCAACCAGATCGATTTCCAATTGCGGGTGCGCCGACGAGAAATCGTGCAGGCGGGGTGCAATGAAGTGGGTGCCGAATCCTTCCGAAACGCTGATCCGCAGCTGACCGGTCAGGTTGCGGCGGTCGCTGCTCACGCGTTCGATGCGATCGAACGCCGCCTCCATGTCCTCGGCATGGGGAAGCAGCGCACGGCCATAGGAGGTCAAGACAAAGCCGTCCACCGTCCGCTCGAACAGGGTCTGCTGCATCTGCCGCTCCAGCGCGGTTACGCGGCGGCTGACCGTCGTCGCGTCGATGCGCAGCGCCCTCGCCGCCCGCGCGAGGCTGCCGTGCCGCGCCAGGTTCAGAAAGACCTGAAGGCTGTCCCAGTTTATCGAGGCCATGCTGCATTTATGCAGTTCGTGGTTTCTGGTCTAGCTGTTGAATTGCAGATCATGACGATTAAGGTATGCGCCCATAAACGTTCGCCGAATGAGGATGCCAAAAAATGAGAGCCATCGACCATTTCATCGCGGGCGGCGCCGGCGGACCGGCTGCACGCTTCGGCGACATATTCGATCCCAACAGCGGGTCGGTGCAAGGTCGGGTCGCCCTCGGCGACAAGGCTGTGCTCGATCGTGCGGTGGCGGCTGCGCAAAAGGCGCAGCCAGGCTGGGCCGCAACGAATCCGCAGCGACGCGCCCGCGTCATGTTCCGGTTCAAGGAACTGGTCGAGCAGAACATGGACGAACTGGCGCGTCTGCTCTCGTCCGAGCATGGCAAGGTGATCGCGGATTCGAAGGGCGACATCCAGCGCGGGCTTGAGGTGATCGAATTCTGCTGTGGCATCCCCCATGCGCTGAAAGGCGAATATACCGTGGGCGCGGGTCCCGGCATCGACGTGTATTCGATGCGGACGCCAATAGGCATCGGCGCGGGTATAACGCCGTTCAATTTTCCGGCGATGATCCCGATGTGGATGTTTGGCGTCGCCATTGCGGTCGGTAATGCGTTCATCGTCAAGCCATCGGAGCGCGACCCGGGCGTCCCTGTCCGCCTTGCCGAACTGATGCTGGAAGCCGGCGCGCCCGAGGGCATTTTGCAGGTGGTGCATGGCGACAAGGAGATGGTCGACGCTATTCTCGACCATCCGGCCATCGGCGCGGTAAGCTTCGTGGGTTCGTCCGATATCGCGCATTACGTCTACAACCGTGGTGTTGCCGCCGGCAAGCGCGTGCAGGCGATGGGGGGCGCAAAAAATCACGGCATAGTCATGCCTGACGCCGATCTCGATCAGGTGGTAAACGACCTGACGGGCGCCGCTTTCGGGTCGGCGGGCGAACGGTGCATGGCTCTGCCGGTCGTCGTTCCGGTGGGGGATGACACCGCAGACCGCCTGCGGGAAAAGCTGATCCCCGCCATCGACAAACTGAAGGTCGGCGTATCCACGGACCCCGACGCGCATTATGGGCCGGTCGTTACCCAGGTGCACAAGGAACGGGTTGAGGGCTGGATTCAGAAATGCGTCGATGAAGGCGCGGAACTCGTCGTCGACGGCCGCGGCTTTACGCTGCAGGGTCATGAGAAAGGCTTTTTCGTCGGGCCGACGCTGTTCGACCATGTAACGCCCCAGATGAGCAGTTATCGGGAGGAGATTTTCGGACCGGTACTCCAGATGGTGCGCGCGCCCGATTTCGAAACAGCGGTACGGCTTCCCAGTGACCATCAATATGGCAACGGCGTGGCGATCTTCACGCGCAACGGCCACGCCGCGCGGGAGTTCGCGGCACGCGTCAACGTCGGCATGGTCGGCATCAACGTACCAATCCCGGTCCCTGTGGCCTATCATACGTTCGGTGGCTGGAAGAGGTCGGCATTCGGCGACACCAACCAGCACGGCATGGAAGGCATCAAGTTCTGGACCAAGGTCAAGACGGTGACCCAACGTTGGCCGGACGGCTCGGCAACCGGGGAAAACGCGTTCGTCATTCCGACGATGGCCTGAGAATGATATGCCTCCCTGTAAAACGAGGGAGAGCGGTGCAGAATGGACTATCAGTTTTCCTACGACGAAGGTCGCAAGCTGGTGACCATTGTTCAGAACGGCTATTGGTCGATGGAGACGTTCCAAGCTTTCAAGCTCGAGTTCCTTGCCCTTCACCGGAAAGCGTTCGTCCGGAACAAGGATTACCGGGTCCTTGCCGACTGTTCGCAATTCAAGGTTCAGTCGAACGAGGTGGGCCTCGGCTTCATGAAGGTTTTTGAGCAAGTCATGAGAGAGTATCGGGGGCGCTATGCGATCATTGCGGGGAGCACGATGAACAAGATGCAGGCGCGGCGATTCCTCCCGTACCGCCAGGTGGAGGTCTTCGGGCAGGATGAACGCGACCGCGCGATCGAATGGCTGTTCAATGACGACGACACGGAGTCTGGCGGGGCAGCACATTGAGCCAGTTCGACCTCACCGACGATCAGCGCGCCATTCAGGAAATGGCGCGGCGTTTTACCGCAGACACCATTACGCCGCACGCCGCCGAATGGGACGAGAAGCATTTTTTCCCGCGAGACGTCGTGAAGGCTGCGGCGGACCTGGGGTTCTGCGGCATCTACGTAAGTGAAGAAAGTGGCGGCATCGGCCTTGGACGGCTCGAATCGGCGCTCGTCATGGAGGCGATGGCCTATGGCTGCCCTTCCACATCCGCCTTCATTTCGATCCACAACATGGCTGCATGGATGATCGACCGGTTCGGTTCGGACAGGGTCAAGACCAGGTATCTGCCGCACCTGCTCACCGCCGATCTGCTGGCGAGCTACTGCCTTACCGAAGCAAGCGCGGGGTCCGACGCCGCGAGCCTGCGCACAAAAGCGGTGGCGGACGGCGACCATTACATCGTTACGGGTTCCAAGCAGTTCATTTCAGGGGGCGGCGAAAACGACGTCTATGTGACGATGGTCCGTACCGGCGCTGAGGGTCCAAAGGGCATAAGCTGCCTGGTTATCGAAAAAGATATGCCGGGTGTCAGCTTCGGCGCGCAGGAGCGGAAGCTCGGCTGGCATTCCCAGCCCACGGCGGCGCTGATCCTGGAAGATGTCCGGGTTCCCAAGGACAATCTCGTCGGAAGCGAAGGCCAGGGTTTCGCGATCGCGATGGCGGGCCTTGACGGAGGACGTCTCAATATCGGCGCCTGCTCGCTGGGAGGTGCGCAGCGCTGCCTCGACGAGGCGGTGAGCTATACACGCGATCGCAAGCAGTTCGGGCAGGCGATCGCGAATTTCCAGAACACCCAGTTCATGCTGGCGGACATGGAGACCGAACTCCAGGCCGCGCGTATGCTGCTATATGCAGCGGCGGTGAAGGTAACGGAAAACGCGGCCGACAAGACACGCTTTGCGGCTATGGCCAAGCGCCTCGCGACCGACACGGGCAGCACCGTTGCCGATCGCGCGCTGCAACTGCACGGTGGCTACGGCTATCTGATGGACTATCCGGTCGAACGCTTCTGGCGTGACCTGCGTGTCCATTCCATCCTTGAAGGAACCAATCAGGTCATGCGGATGATCGTCGGCAGGGACATGCTGCGGCAATGAGCGACATTCTAACAATCCTTGAGAATGGCACAGGGCGCATTCGCCTCAACCGGCCAAAGGCGATCCATGCGCTCACCACCGCGATGTGCGATACAATGAACGCGACGCTGGCCCGTTGGCGGACCGACGACGCGGTGAAGCTCGTGATGATCGATCATGCCGAAGGCCGGGGTTTCTGCTCCGGCGGCGATGTGCTGATGCTCGCGAAGAGCGGCGTCGGCGACGGCAGCGAGGCGAGGGCCTTCTTCTTTTCCGAATACCGGGCCAATCACGCGCTGTTCACCTGCCCGAAGCCGACCATCGCCTTCATGGACGGCATCGTGATGGGCGGTGGCGTCGGTATCTCCCAGCCCTGTACCTGGCGTGTGGCTACGGAAAACACGCGCTTTGCCATGCCAGAGGGCACGATCGGGCTGTTCCCCGATGTCGGCGGCGGGTGGTATCTTTCACGTCTTCCGGGCGAGATCGGCAAGTATCTGGCCCTGACCGCCGCACGGATAGACGGCGCGGACTGTTATGCAGTGGGCCTTGCGACGCACTACATCCCCTCCGAACGGCTCGAGGCGGTGAAGGCGCGTATAATCGACAACCCGGACGCCGTGGGTACGATCCTGGCCGAGGCGTCCCTCCCCCCTCCTCCGTCCCGCCTGATCGAACGGCGCGCGGAGATAGACCGGCTGTTCGCTGGGGAAACGCTGGAAGAGATCATCGCCACGCTCGCCGCTGACAAAAGCGATTGGGCTCAGGAGCAACATGCAAATCTGCTCGCCAAGTCCCCGCAGACGGGCAAGGTCTCCCTGCGCCTGCTTCGTGAGGGCGCGGCGATGCAGAGCTTTGCCGAGGAAATGACGCAGGAATATGCCGTCGCCTGCCGCGTCGTGATGCGTTCCGATTTTGCCGAGGGTGTACGCGCGCTGCTGATCGACAAGGACAACGCCCCCAAATGGAGCCCGGCGACGCCGGAAGCCGTAACCGATGCAATGACCGATTCGATCTTCGCTCCATTGCCCGCCGATGAAGCCTGGTCACCGGCCTGAAACGCGCCACAACAGAGGAAACCGCCTTATGAAAATCGCCTTCATTGGATTGGGAAATATGGGCGGCGGCATGGCCGCGAACCTGGCGAAGGCAGGCCATGAGGTGAACGCATTCGACCTGGCGCAACCGGCGCTCGACCGTGCGAAGGAAAATGGCTGCGCGGTGTTTTCGGACGTCCGCGAGGCGGTGAGCGGGGTCGATGCAGTGGTCTCGATGCTGCCCAACGGCAAGATCGTCCAGGACGCTTATGAACAGAACGTGATCGGCCATGCGCCGGTGTCCGCCCTGCTGCTTGATTGCTCCACCATCGATGTCGCCACGGCACGCAAGGTGTCGGCGGACGCCGCCGCGAAAGGCTATGCGATGGTCGATGCGCCGGTTTCCGGCGGTATCGCGGCGGCCAATGGAGGCACGCTCACCTTCATGGTCGGCGGCACGGACGAAGCCTTCAGCCGCGCGGAGCCGATCCTCGCCGCGATGGGAAAGGCGGTGATCCATGCGGGCGTCAGCGGCGCGGGCCAGGCAGCGAAGATCTGCAACAACATGCTGCTGGGCGCGTCGATGATCGCGACGTGCGAGACGTTCAGGATGGCCGAGCGGCTGGGTCTCGACCTCCAGACCTTCTACGACATCGCATCAAAGGCGTCGGGCCAGTGCTGGTCCATGACAAGCTATTGCCCGGTGCCCGGTGTCGGACCGCAATCACCTGCGGATAACGATTATCAGGGTGGCTTCGCCACCGCGCTGATGCTCAAGGACCTGCGTCTCGCGATGGAGGCCGCGGAGAGCGCAGGCGCGCCGGTGCCCATGGGTCACCGCGCGGCGGAGCTTTACGAGGCGTTCAACGCGGCGGGCGAAGGAGCGCGCGACTTTTCCGCGATCATCAAAACACTGTAACGCTGGCGCAGTAGCGTCGTTACCCCAGCCGCGCCAGCGCCGCCGACAGCCGCTTCGCCTCGGCGGATTTCTCCGCATGGTCGGCGCGGGCCTTGTCCACGGCTTCGGGCTTGGCCTTTTCCACGAAGGAGGGATTGGCGAGGCGACCTTCGAGTGATTTGGCTTCCTTGGCGACGGCTTCATGCGCTTTTGCAAGGCGAGCCTTCTCGGCGGCGATGTCGATCACGCCTTCGAGAGGAAGCACAAAAGTCGCCTCGTCCACCACGATCTGCGCCGATCCGCCGGCCGGAGCGAACTCAAAAGACCAGCTATCGATACGCGCCAGCCGCGACGCCATCATATGTTGCCGGTTCAGCCGCGCCTTGGTCGCCTCACCCGAATCCTGAACATAGGCCGAGAGCTTTGCGCCGGGAGTGATATTGAGCTCTGCACGCGCCGCGCGGACCTCACTCACCAGCTTGATGAGCCACTCCACCTCCGCCCGGGCCTCGGCGTCTACCGCCGACTTCGGCTCCGGCCACTTCGCCACGATCAGGTCATAGGGCCGCTGTCCCAAGGCATGCCATAGCTCCTCGGTGATGAACGGCATGAACGGGTGCAGCATCACCAGAATCTGGTCGAGCACCCACCCTGCGACCTGTTTGGTCTCTTCGTCGAGCGCGCCCTTGATCAGTTCCAGATACCAGTCGCAGAAGCGGTCCCACACGAAATGATAGATGGCGTTCGCCGCCGCGTCGAAGCGCAGTTCGGCCATCGCCTTGTCGAGCGCCGCGACCGTCTCCACCACTTCACCGATGATCCACTTGTTGACGGCAAGAGACGCGGGCGGCGCGGCGACCGACGAACTGGCGCTGATGCCGTTTGCCATCGCAAATCGGGTCGCGTTCCACAGCTTGGTCGCGAAGTTGCGGTATCCCTCGACGCGCTTCTCGTCCATCTTCACGTCGCGGCCCTGGCTTTCCATCGCCGCCATGAAGAAGCGCAGAGCGTCCGCGCCGTACTTGTCGATCAGGCCGAGCGGATCGACCACATTGCCCTTTGACTTGGACATTTTCTGCCCGTCCGCCGCGCGTACGAGGCCGTGCAGATAAAGCCGCTTCCACGGCACATCCTTCATGAAATGGATGCCCTGCATCGCCATCCGCGCATCCCAGAAGAACAGGATGTCGAAACCGGAAATCAGCAGATCATTGGGATAGTGGCGCTGCACCAGCGAGGCGTCCGCATCCGGCCAGCCCAATGTCGCGAATGGCCACAGGGCGGAGGAGAACCATGTGTCGAGGACGTCTTCGTCGCGGGTAAGTGCCACGCCTGCTCCAGCAAGCGCCCGCGCTTGTTCTTCGTCTTCTGCGACATAGCATTTACCGTCGGTATCGAACCATGCCGGTATCCGGTGCCCCCACCAGAGCTGGCGGGAGACACACCAGGGCTGGATATTTTCCATCCAGTTGAAATAGGTTTTTTCCCAGCTTTTCGGCACGATCTCGATCGCGCCGGATTTCACCGCCTCGATCGCAGGCTTGGCCAGCGTCGCGGCGTCGACATACCATTGGTCGGTCAGCCACGGTTCGATGACGACGCCGGAGCGGTCGCCATAGGGCGTCTGGATGGTGCGCGGTTCGGCCTCGTGTTCCGTGACGTCCCCATCTTTTGAAACCACGACATGCGGCACAAGGCAGCCGAGCGCTTTCATCCGCTCGACCACCCGCGTCCGCGCGTCGAACCGGTCGAGCCCGAGAAACTCCGCCGGGATGAGCCCGTCCGCAGTCTGCACCACCTTCGCATCGGCATCGAGCATGTTGAGCATGTCGGCCGGGACAATCCCCGCGCGCTTGCCGACCTCGAAATCGTTGAAGTCATGGCCCGGCGTGATCTTCACGGCGCCCGAACCCAGCTCCGGGTCGGCATGGTCGTCGGCGACGATCGGCACGCGCCGCCCGGTGATCGGTAGCTCGACGAACTTCCCGATCACGCTTCTGTAACGCTCATCCTCACCGTTCACCGCCACGGCCATGTCGGCCAGCATCGTTTCGGGCCGCGTGGTCGCGACAACGATATGGTCGCGGCCGTCGGCCAGCTTCACTCCGTCGGCCAGCGGATAGCGGAAATGCCAGAACTTGCCCTGCACCTCACGCGTCTCGACCTCCAGGTCCGAGATCGCAGTCTTGAGGCCGGGGTCCCAGTTCACGAGGCGCTTGTCGCGGTAGATCAGCCCCTGATTGTACAGATCCACGAACACCTTGGTCACCGCGCGGGTGAAATGCGGGTCCATCGTGAACTGCCCATTATTGTCTTTGGAATTCAGGCTCCAGTCCATAGAACAGCCGAGGCGGCGCAGCTGACGCGTGATGGTGCCGCCGCTTTCAGCCTTCCACTCCCACACCTTGGCGATGAACTCGTCACGCGTATAATTGGTGCGTTTGTCCTGCCGCTCGGCCATCTGCCGCTCGACCACCATCTGCGTTGCAATGCCAGCATGGTCGGTACCGACGACCCAGAGCGCATCCTTGCCCTTCAGCCGTTCGTGGCGGATCACGATGTCCTGCAACGTATTGTCGAGCGCGTGGCCGATATGCAGGCTGCCGGTCACATTGGGTGGCGGGTTGACGATCGTGAAGGGCTGCGCGTCGGGCCGCTCGGGACGGAACAGGCCATGGCTTTCCCAGTGGTCGTACCACCGCTTCTCAATGGACGCAGGATCGAATGTCTTGGCTAGTTCGGTCATGGGCAAAGCCCATAACGCGTACACGCGGGAGGTCAATTCGGCTGCGGTTGAGCCGCCGGAAATCGATCCGCGCCCGCGGCCTTGCTACGGGTCTATCCGCGCAGCCGGACTATCAATGGAACGCGCGCATTACCCGCAGATGCTATCCTGCGCGGGCAGGGCAGAAAAAGAGTCAGAGCGACCGGCCGGTGATCCGTGCGATTTCTTTCGCCACCATGCCCTCAACCAAGGTCGGCAAGTTGGAGTCGAGCCAATCCTTGAGCATCGGCTTCAGCATCTCCCGCACCAGGCCCTCGAGCGTGTTGTCGCCCGGTTCCTGCGCCTTGACGATCATCGACGACAGCGCCGCCAGTGAGGATCGCGCGGCGACCTCACTCTCCACGGACACGATACCGCTGGCCGGAACGGCAGGGGCCGATGTCTTACGTGCCCGATTGTCGGTCATGGCGTCGGTCAACTCCAGCTCTTCCTCGTCATTCATGTCATCGTCCGGCATGGCCGTATCCGTCCTGACTGATACTGGCTGATCCTCGGACTTACCGTGCCCCACGCGCGGCATCTCGTCGGTCAGCTCCAGTACCTCTTCGACGTAGGAGGGTCCGGCATCATCGCCGATATCCTGCGTCAAGCCTGCCACCACCGCCTTTCGGTGCGAATCGCGATCAGCGTCCCGGCGGGCGGCGGCGGCGCGAGCGTCGCGTCTGCCGGCACCCTGTGCCGCGCCGTCCCCTTCCTCGGCGATTATCCGTTTGATGGAAGACAGAATTTCTTCCATGGACGGTTCCTTGCTCATATCGCCCATATTCATTTCACCTGCAGCCCACTCTGCATATCCGATGTTCGAGCCGGATTTCGCAGCCATATCAGCGCCCCCGCGAGACGAAAATCCGGCGCTCCGGACATCGGCCGCCGCCACCTTCGCGGCGGGGCGCACCATGACAGTATAGCATAATGAGTCAAGCGCCCGCAAACGAAGCGTTCACCATGAACGGGCGGAAGGGGTCAGAACACGAAGCCGACATCCTCAGGCATGAGGCCCGGCACAAGCACCATCTCGATGTCGTGGAGGCGTGAAAAACCGATGCTTCCTCCCGCTTTGCGGCCTGAACACAGGCGGGTAACGCCGTTCTGCACAAGGCCGAACGCCAACCGTCCATCCTCCGCGACCTGCGCGGTCAGCGCCGCCGGAAGCTCCGGCACCGCGCCATCGATGAGCAGCACATCATAAGACCCGCCCTCCTTGCCCCCCTTTGCAGGGAACATGCCGATCCACTTGACCGACTCGGGAAGTTGTGCCGGTTTCTCGCCTTCGCCAACAGCGGTCACCACCGCCCCCATATGCGTCAGCAGGGTCGCCGTGTATCCGGTCGAGTCGCCGATCAGCAGAACTTTGTCGCCCGGACGAATTTGCGCGACGTCCAGCAGGCGGCCGGTCGCAAGCGGCGCGTTCATTGCCCGCCCGTTACCCAGCGGAATCGGCCGATCGACGTAGGCGGTCTCACGCCGGGCGGCGGGGACATAATCCTCACGCGGGACTTCAGCCATCGCGGCGAGAACGGCGGGATCGTTGACATCGCTCGGCCGCAGCTGGCTTGCCACCATGGCAGCGCGCATCGCCGCAAAATCCTCCTCGCTCACACAGGTCTCCCGAATCTGCGGGCCAGACCCGCAACCATGTCACGAGGTCCCTCTAATCCACCGCCCCGCGTGCGTCCAGCCCGTGCGGGACCGGCCTATTGCGCGGTCCAGCCGCCATCGACAGAGATATTGGCGCCGGTGACGTTGGCGGCTGCCTCCGAACAAAGGAACAGGGCAGTGGCCGCCACTTGCTCGACGGTGACGAACTGCTTGGTCGGTTGGCCTGCGAGCAGCACATCGTTCACCACCTGCTCCCGCGTCATGCCTCGCGCCTTCATCGTGTCGGGAATCTGGTTTTCGACCAGCGGCGTCCAGACGTAGCCGGGCGATATGCAGTTTGCAGTTATGCCGAATGTCGCGGTTTCGAGCGCAATCGTCTTGGTAAGGCCAGCGATCCCGTGCTTTGCGGCGACATAGGCTGACTTGTAGGGCGAAGCGGTCAGCGAATGGGCGGACGCGGTCTGGATGATACGGCCCCACCCCTTGGCCTTCATATAGGGAATGGCGAGACGGCAGCTATGAAAGGCAGAGCTGAGGTTGAGCGCGATGATAAGGTCCCATTTGTCTGCGGGAAACTCCTCGACCGGTGATACATGCTGAACCCCGGCATTGTTGATGAGGATATCGACGCCCCCGAAAGCTGCCGCAGCCTCGGCCATCATTGCCTCGATCCCACTGGTCTTGCTCAGGTCATGACCGGAATAGAACGCCCTCGCCCCGCTCAGCCGCTCCAGCTCAAGCCGTTCCTGCTCGATTGAGGACGGATCACCGAAGCCGTTGATGACTACATTTGCGCCCTCACCCGCCAGCGCCTTCGCATATGCGAGACCTATGCCGGAGGTTGAACCTGTAACAAGGGCGGTCTTGCCGTGAAGCGTCATATCCAATTTCCCTCCGTTGCCGGAAACGCCAGACTAACGACATCAGCCTGCACTGGCGCTCAGCCGACCCATCATTCAGGAAGGTGCCCACCTTGTCGAGCGCTCTTTGCCGCGTCGCAAAAAAGGCCGCCCTGAAACACCAGGACGGCCCTTTTATAGCAACTATGGATACGGTCTATTCCTGGGTCAGAAAGTCCGGAAGACCGCCAGGTGCATCGTCACCTTTGCCCGAACTTTCACGACGGGGACCACGGTCCCTTCCGCCGCGCCTGCGATCACCGCCGCGGTCGCCACGATCACCCCGGTCGCCGCGCTCGCGCGGTTCGCGGGGAGGACGCGTGTCTTCCAGCGCCTCGCCGGTTTCCTGATCGACGACCCGCATGGACAGGCGCACCTTGCCCCGGTTGTCGATCTCCAGCACCTTGACCTTGACTTCCTGCCCTTCCTTCAGGACGTCGGAGACCTTTTCGACCCGTTCGCTCCTGATTTCCGAGACATGGACAAGGCCGTCGCGACCACCCATGAAGTTCACGAATGCGCCGAAATCGACCATATTGACGACCTTGCCGGTGTAGACCTTACCGACCTCCGGCTCCTCGACGATGCCAAGAATCCAGGCCTTCGCCGCCTCGATCTGCGTAAGGTCGGACGAGCTGATCTTGATCAGGCCATTGTCATCGATATCGACCTTCGCGCCAGTTTCCGCGACGATCTCACGGATCACCTTGCCGCCCGTTCCGATGACGTCGCGGATCTTCGACTTGTCGATTTGCATCGTCTCGATCCGCGGCGCATGCGCGGAAAGCTCCGACCGGACCTCGCCCAGCGCCTTCTTCATCTCACCCAGGATATGCGCACGACCGTCCCTGGCCTGGGCCAGCGCCTGCTTCATGATCTCTTCGGTGATGCCCGCGACCTTGATGTCCATCTGAAGGCTGGTGATGCCGACCTCAGTCCCGGCAACCTTGAAGTCCATGTCGCCCAGATGGTCCTCGTCACCGAGGATGTCGGAAAGCACCGTGAACTCCTTGCCCTCAAGGATGAGGCCCATCGCGATACCCGACACCGGACGCTTCAGAGGAACGCCCGCGTCCATCATCGCCAGGCAGCCACCGCAAACCGTCGCCATCGACGAGCTGCCGTTAGACTCCGTGATGTCGGAAAGCACACGGATCGTATAAGGGAAATCGTCCTTGCTCGGCAGCACCGGACGCAGCGCGCGCCAGGCCAGCTTGCCGTGGCCGACTTCGCGGCGGCCCGGCGCACCGAAACGGCCCACTTCACCGACCGAATAGGGCGGGAAGTTATAGTGCAGCATGAAGCTTTCATAATGCAGGCCTTCCAGCCCGTCGATCATCTGCTCAGCGTCCTTGGTGCCGAGCGTGGTGGTGCAGATCGCCTGGGTCTCGCCACGCGTGAACAGCGCAGAGCCGTGCGTGCGGGGCAGGAAGCCGACGGTCGATTCGATAGGCCGGATTTGCGTGGTCGTGCGGCCGTCGATGCGCTGGCCATCCTTGAGGATGGCGGTGCGGACGATCTCCGCCTCCAGCTTCTTCATCGTCTTGTTGGCGACCATCTGGGCCTGCGGGCTTTCCTCCGCGAACGCCGCCTTTGCCTTGGCGCGGGCTTCGTTCAGGGCGTTGGAACGCGCCGATTTATCGGTCAGCTTGTAAGCCGCCGCAATATCGCCGCCGATCAGATCCTTGAGCTTCGACTTCATCTCGGCGGTGTTGTCCGAAAGGTCGATCTCCCACGGATCCTTCGCCGCTTTTTCAGCGAGCTTGATGATCGCGTCGATCACCTTGCGGCTTTCGGCATGGGCGAACATGACCGCGCCGAGCATCTCTTCCTCGGTCAGTTCCTTCGCTTCGGACTCGACCATCATGACCGCTTCCTGTGTCGCCGCGACGACGAGGTCGAGGCGGCCCAGGGCGGCCTCTGACAGGGACGGATTGAGCTGATATTCACCGTCCTTGAAGCCGACGCGCGCGGCACCGATCGGACCCATGAAGGGTACGCCCGAAATGGTGAGCGCAGCCGACGCTGCGACGAGCGCCACGATGTCGGGCTCGGTCTCGCCGTCATAGCTCAGCACCTGGGCGATGACGTTGATTTCGTTGTAGAAGCCTTCCGGGAACAGCGGGCGCACCGGCCGATCGATCAGACGGCTGGTCAGCGTTTCCTTCTCGGTCGCGCCACGCTCACGCTTGAAAAAGCCGCCAGGAATGCGTCCCGCGGCGGAGTATTTTTCCTGATAGTGAACGGTAAGGGGGAAAAAGTCCTGCCCTTCCTTCACCGACTTGGCTGCCGTGACCGCGCATAGCACGACCGTTTCGCCATAGGTCGCAAGCACCGCGCCATCGGCCTGCCGCGCAACGCGGCCCGTTTCGAGCGTCAGCGTTTTGCCGCCCCACTCGATTTCCACTTTCTTCACATCAAACATTGGGTTTCCTTCCACCCACCGGCCCTATTGCTCGGCGGGGCTCGCGTGCGGACAAAGCCGGTCCGCGGCGGTATGGAGGCAGTCTTATCGCCCCCTCATCAGAGCCACGCCGGATTGCATGACCTGTGAATCGAAACGGCCCCGGATCGGGGCCGCTCCCTTGATCTGGGCTACTTGCGCAGTCCCAGCGTTGCGATCAAAGCCTCGTAGCGGCCCTGATCCTTCTTCTTGAGGTAATCCAGCAGGCTGCGGCGCTTGTTGACCAGCATCAGCAAACCTCTGCGGCTGTGATTATCCTTGTGATGACCCTTGAAGTGCTCGGTAAGGTTGGAGATGCGCTCCGAAAGGATCGCAACCTGCACTTCCGGCGAACCGGTATCGCCCTCATGACGGGCATGGTCCTTGACCAGAGCTTCCTTGCGCTCAGCAGTTATCGACATCGTCTTCCTTTCCAAAATCAGAGGTTGAAGCCCCGCACCACCTTGATCTCTTCGATCGAGGCCTCGACCAGCGCCACGGGCGTTTCGCCCTCGGTCGCCAGCATCAAGCCTCGGCCTGCGGGGGTCCCGGCGAGCACGCGCCCCTGGCGGAGCAAACGGGCGTCGGCGGGAGTGACGGGTAGAGCCGGGATGTCGTCCAGCCCCGCCGTCAACGGCAGCACAAGCTGCGCGATGGCGCGGTCCCTAGCAGCTTCGTTCAATTTGTCCAGCGAAATCACCTGTTGCAGGGTGAAGGGACCGGCCTTTGTGCGCCTCAGCATGGTCACATGGCCCACCGTGCCGAGCGCGGCGGCAATATCGCGCGCAAGGCTGCGGATATAGGTTCCTTTCGACACCGTGGCGGAGAGCGTGACCTCCTGAAGCACGTCTTGGTCGTCCCTGCGGCAGCGGGTATCCAGGAGGTCCGGAGATCCGCCGTCGAACGGGTGCTGGATCACGAGGGAGTATATGGAAACGCTCCGGGCCTTCAGTGCCACGTCCTCCCCCGCCCTCGCCAGATCATAGGCACGGCGGCCGTCCACCTTCAGCGCGCTGTACGCGGGCGGCATCTGCTCGATCACACCGGTGAAGCCCCCGAGGACTGCTGCCACCTCGCCCAGGGTCGGCCGGACATCCTTCGTCGCGATCACGTTTCCTTCGGCATCCAGAGTGTCGGTTTGCTCACCGAAGCGGATCGTGAAGTCATAGGCCTTGTCACTGTCCAGCATCCGCCCGCACAACTTGGTCGCCTCGCCGATCGCGATGGGAAGCACCCCGCTCGCAAGCGGATCGAGCGTGCCGCCATGACCGATCTTCGCCTTTGGCAACCCTGCCTCGCGCAGACAGCGCTTGACCGCGCCTACTGCCTGCGTGCTGCCCAGCCCGTAGGGTTTGTCGAGGATAATCCAGCCGTGCAGCGGAGCCACGGCGCCGGGTTCATCCATCCTCGCCAAGGTCTCGCGCCACTCTCGGGTCACGGAGAAGAGCATCGATGTGGCTCCCCTCCTCGAAGCTTTCATCGCTGACGAACTTCAGCTTCGCGGCGAATTTCGTCTTCACCCGCTTCGCGACCTCGCGCTGGAGATAGGCGGTGTTGGTGCGCAGCGCCTTCAGCACGGCGTCCTCGTCCTTGCCCAGCAGCGGTTTCACGAACACCGTTGCCTGCCTCAGGTCCGGTGACATGCGCACTTCCGTGACGCTCACCAGATGCCGGCTCAGCACATCGTCATGAACATCGCCGCGCTGCAGGATGTCGGCGAGCACATGGCGCACCTGCTCACCGACCTTGAGAACACGGACGGATGGACCTTGACCGGTCATATTCGCACCCCGTCGTTGCGATGGGCGTCAGAGCGTCCGCTCGCGCTCCTCGACGTCGAACAGTTCAAGCATGTCGCCAGGCTTGATGTCGTTCGTGTCCTGCAACACCGCGCCGCATTCCAGACCCGCGCGCACTTCGGCGACGTCGTCCTTGAAACGGCGCAGCGACGCGATGACTGTTCTGGACACGATGACATCGTTGCGGGTGAGACGCGCATTGATGCCCTTGCGAATGAAGCCGTCGACGACCAGCAAACCGGCAGCCTTGTCCTTCTTCCCTGCGGGGAACACTTCCTTGACCTCGGCGCGACCCACGATCGTTTCGATCCGTTCGGGCGCGAGTTGGCCTGCCATCTCTCCCTTCACTTCCTCGAGCAGGTCGTAGATGACGTCATAGTATCGCAGGGATACCTTGTCGCGTTCCGCCAGGACCCGCGCTTTCGCATTGGGGCGAACGTTGAAGCCGATCAGCGGCGCGTTCGAGGCAGCAGCCAGCGTCACATCGCTTTCCGTGATTGCGCCCACGCCCGAATGCAACACGCGAACCTTGATCTCGTCGGTAGATACTCGATTCAACGAGCCAACAATCGCCTCGACCGTGCCCTGCACGTCGCCCTTGATCACGATGGGATATTCGATCTGCGTGGCGTTGAGCGCCGAGAACATATGCTCGAAGCTGGTCGGCGTCGCGGTGGTACGCTTCTTGGTCGCCTGCTCCTCGCGGTAGGCGGCGACTTCGCGAGCGCGCGCCTCATTCTCCACGACCGAGAGCATATCGCCCGCCATCGGGACGCCGGACAGACCAAGCACCTCGACCGGCATGGACGGCCCCGCTTCCTTGATGCTCTGGCCCTTGTCGTTCACCATCGCGCGGACCTTGCCGCTTTCCTGGCCAACCACGAAGGTATCCCCAACCCGAAGCGTACCGCGTCCGATCAGGATTGTCGCAACCGCGCCACGGCCCTTGTCGAGCTTAGCCTCAATCACGCGTCCCTCTGCTGCCCGATCCGGATTGGCTCTCATCTCGAGCAATTCGGCCTGCAGCAGTATCTTCTCGATCAGATCGTCCAGACCGATCTTCTTGAGCGCGGACACCTCGACATCCTGCACATCTCCGCCCATTTGCTCAACGACCACTTCATGCTCGAGCAGGCGCTCGCGCACCCG
>DASULD010000131.1:0-19476 GCA_036278355.1 Sphingobium sp. | reverse complement strand
CGTACGCGCGATGCAGGACCTGCCGGGGCAACATCTGTTCCGCTTTCTCGACGAGGAGGGCGCGCCTTGTCCGGTCGGATCCTCGGACGTAAATGCCTATTTGCAGGAAACCATGGGCGGAAGCTTTACCGCGAAACATTTCCGAACCTGGAAGGCGACTGTGATCGCATTCGAGGTGCTGGTGAGCGCGCGGGAGCATGTTCCGATCAGGGAATTGACGAACCGCGTGTCGGAAGAACTTGGCAACACGCCGGCTATCGCCCGGAAATCCTATATTCACCCCATGCTGATCGAGATTGGATCCAGCCGGAACGGCCAGGAGGCGCTACGCCGCTCGGTGCGCCTGCCCCGTCGCACCAAAACGCTCTCAAGGTATGAGCGCGCTCTTCTCACGCTTCTAGAGCGGGCGCAGGAGCCGGCAGGCCAGTTGGCGGCCTGAGCGGCTCGTCAGACACGGCTCGCGGATCGGTTTCAGCAGGTCGCCGCCATAATCCCGGGTCTCGCGGCGAGGAGGCGGGCCAGCGAGACGCGCGGGCGAGCGCCTGGAAGCCGGCCAGTGCCACCCAGCCGAGCTTTGCTCCTCTGCTTATTACCACGCGCCGGTCCCATGCCGCGGGGCCGAGGCGCACGGTTTCGCGCGCGATGTTGCCATAGATGCCGGCTGCGGCGAGCACGGCCCAGGCCGATCGGAAGGGCAATGCGGACGTGCCGAAGCGTGCGCTTTCCTCATAGGATGCCACGAGGCCGGCCAGCCGCCGGGCGATGGCGGCCATTGCCTGCCGGCCCTGCGGCTGTGTCATCGTTTCCGGCGTCAGAGCCGCCTCCGCCAGCCAGTCCGCCGGGATATAGCAGCGGCCTCCCTCGGCATCTTCCCGCAGGTCGCGCGCGATATTCGCGAGCTGAAAGGCAAGGCCCAGGTCGCAGGCCCGATCCAGCAGCGCGCTGTCCCCAGCCCGGGTGCCCATGACCACCGCCATCATGCAGCCTACCGCCCCGGCGACGTGATAGCAGTAGCGCATGAGGTCGCCCGCCGTTTGCGGACGCCACCCGGCAGCGTCGAGTGCAAAGCCGTCAAGAACATCGTGGACGTAGCGATGCGGCAGGCAGGTTTCGGCTGTAACGACGCCCAGACTGTCGAAGGCCGGGTCGCCGGTTACTCTTCCATCGAGCGCCGCCTGCGTCTTTTCGCGCATGTGCCCAAGCCCGGGCTGCCGGTCGGCAACCGCCGCCGACAGCGTGCCGCCGTGATCTTGTCCATCGGCCATGTCATCGCACGCGCGGCACCAGGCATAGAGCAGCCATGCCCGTTCCCGGGTCGGCCGGTCGAAAAGGCGTGATGCCAGTGCAAAGCTCCTGCTGCCGCGCGCGATGCTGTTACCAGCATAAGCGACGAGCGCGGACCGGTTCATCAGGGCCGTCGGCCCCTCATGTCGACGAGGGGCTCATGCGGCTCGTAGCTTTCCATTGCGCCAAGCAGGCCCGACAGCGTGTCGGCGGTTATCAGAATGCCCGCATGGGCCGCGCGGATGAAGCCGGTCTCGATCATGTGCCGGTGAAAGCCTATCAGCTGGTCGTAATAGCCACCGGCGTTGAGCAGACCCACGGGCTTACCGTGATAACCTAGCTGAGCCCAGCTGATCGCCTCCCACAACTCGTCCATCGTGCCGACCCCGCCGGGCAGCGTTAGAAAGCCATCGGACAGGCTGGTGAACAGAGCCTTGCGGCTGTGCATGTCGGGAACGACATGCAGTTGCGTGAGCCCTCGATGCGCAAGCTCTGCATGCATCAGAGCCTCCGGAATGACGCCGACCACCTCGCCGCCATGCATCAGCACTGCGTCGGCGATCGCGCCCATCAGCCCGAGCCTGCCGCCGCCATAGACGACGCCGATGCCTCGCCGCGCGAGGCTACGGCCGACATCGCGGGCGGTTTCGATGAAAAGCGGGTCGTCGGGCACGGCCGATCCGCAATAGACGGCAACGCGACGCAGCGACAATGTCATAGCAAGTCCTCGAGCATCAGCCGCGATGTCGCCTTCGCACCGGCGACTACGCCGGGAATCCCCGCGCCGGGATGCGTGCCCGCGCCCACGATATAAAGGTTCGGGATGATGTCGTCACGGTTGTGCGGCCTGAACCAGGCGCTCTGCGTCAGCAGCGGTTCCAAGCTGAACGCGCTGCCGAGGTGAGCACCGAGTTCGGACGCAAAATCGGGCGGCGCATAATGAAAGCGGGTAACGATGCGTGATCGGATGTCTGGAATGAGGCGCCGTTCGATCTCGTCCAGAATGCGTTCGGCGTAGCGTGGTCCTTCTTCCGCCCAGTCGATCGGTAGCTTACCCATGTGGGGCACAGGGGTGAGAGCATAAAAGGTCGAACAGCCCTCGGGCGCGAGACCCGGGTCGGTAACGGTGGGGTGGTGCAAATAGAGAGAGAAATCCGCGCTCAGGACCCCATGCTGGTAGATGTCGGTGAGAAGCCGACGATAACGCGGACCAAACAGGATCATGTGGTGCGGGATGCCCGGCCAAGTGCCCCTGATGCCGAAATGGACAAGGAACAGGCTGGGGCTCCACCGCTTGCGGGCGAGTCGTTCCGCCTCACGCGCGCCGCGCCGGTGGCCGGACAGGAGATCGCGATAACTGTGCATCAGGTCGGCATTGGTGGCGAGCGCGTCGGCTTCAGCGCGCCATCCGCTTCGCGTGACTATGCCGGTCACCCGGTCGCCCATCGTTTCTATCCGGTCGACGGGATCACCGAGACGCAGTGTGCCGCCGAGCCGTTCGAAATGGGTGACGAGCCCCGCTACCAGCCGGTTGGTGCCACCCTTGGCGAACCAGACTCCGCCACTCTTTTCCAGCGTGTGGATCAGCGTGTAAATCGCGCTGGCAGTCGTCGGATTGCCCCCGACCAGCAAGGTGTGGAAGGAGAGGGCCTGCCGCAGCTTCTCATTCTTCACGAAGCCGGAGACCGTCGCATAGACAGAACGCCAGGCCTGATGCCGCGCGAGCGCGGGTGCAGCCTTCACCATGGATGCGAAGTCGAGGAACGCGGTATCCCCGAGCCGCTGATAACCCTCTCGATAGACGCCCGCGCTGTATTCGAGGAAGCGTTGATAACCGGCCAGATCGTGGGGATCGAGCTTCGCGATCTCCCGCCGGAGGGCAGCCTCGTCATTGCTGTAGTCGAAACTGGTGCCGTCAGGCCAGCTGAGCCGGTAAAACGGATCAACCGGAAGCAGCGTCACGTCCTGCGCCATGTCATGGCCGGTAAGGCGCCACAGTTCGGCGAGGGCATCCGGGGCGGTGATGACCGTGGGCCCGCCGTCGAAGATGAAACCGTCCTTCTGCCACCAGGACGCCCGCCCGCCGGGCTGATCGCGCGCCTCGACGATAGTGGTTGCGATCCCTGCCGACTGAAGCCGGATCGCCAGCGCCAGCCCGCCGAAACCCGCGCCGACGACGATCGCGCGCTTCGGGCGAGCCGTGGGTGCCGCCTTCAAGTTCATGCCGCGCTGGATTTCATCATGGCCCGCATTGCCGCTGTTATGCGCACGGGTGGCCGACCGCACAAGATGCGGATTTTGTCGGCAAAAGTGCATCGCCCGGCGTAGAAGCGCGCGATGAGTGGACCCGGCAGCCCGTAAAAGCGCTCGAAAATGCGAATACGCTGGCCGGGCGGTGCGGCATCGAACATCATCCTGCCCAGCATGCGGTAAAAGGCCATGTCGCGCCAGTGGCGCGCGGCCCGCGCCCGCGTCGCCTTCGCCAGCTCGGCGCCCGGCAAGTCCGCATGGCCGGCCAGCCATAAGGCGAACCCGGCGGCTGCGGGCAGTGAATAGCCCGTCGTCGGATGAAAGAGCCCGGCGCGCACGCCTGCCCGCGCAACCGGATCGTTCGGGGGCCAGAACTGATCGAAGTCGCCGGACTTCACCACCGGCAGCGCTCCCCGCTCCTCATATTCGACAGCGTTGACGGTCCACCCCCGCGTGAACGCATAGGCGGCGATACGTTCCCGGATCGCGGGCACGTCAAGATCCGGAGCATCCGCATAACGCGTGTCCTCTACAAACAGCGTCTCCCGGCCGTGCGGCAGCAGATAGATGAAGCGGTATCCGTCAATCTGGTCGACCGTCGCATCCATGATGACGGGCCGATCCAGCCCATGCGGAGAATCAAGGCGCAGCCGCTGACCCACGAACTTCTGCCAGCCGCAGCAAATTCCCGACGCGCCGAACAAAAAATGCCCGGCCCCCGAAGGAGCCGGGCAAGCAACAGAATATCGTCCTCGCGGAGGATATGCCGTTGGGTCGCATCCCCCCGAATGCACTTCGTCCGCCGAAGTTCCTCGGTTCGTCGCAAAATTCGAAATAAAACCTCGGGCATCTATCACCGCCCTCGCGTCAATCACCCGGTCGTCGGAAAACCGGATCTGCGTTGGGGTCAACGCGACCACGGGCGCGTCCAGAATGAGCCGTTCGCCCAGCACATCGCGCAAATGCACGTCCATGCGATTGCTGGCGATACTGTTATAGGGAACGGGAAGATGCCGGGGGCCGGAGGGGAAACGCACATCATGTCCCGCATCCCAGCGATGGGTGACGAGCGGCGCGAGCAGCATCCTGGCATCCTCCCCGACATCGCTGTCGAAAAAGCTCCAGATATGATTACCGCCGGCACAGGAAGCGTTATCAAGCAGAAGCACCCGCAGGTCCGGCCGCCGTGCCGCGAGCGCCAGTGCGATCAAGCCGCCGGCCAGCCCCGCGCCGACGATCGCGAGGTCGCAATCCTCGCCCGTAGATGGGATGTCCGTCATCGGGCCGTCTTAACCGGGGCTCCACGCCCGCGATAGCCCCGCGTTGACGGCGCCGGGCGCTGGCGCGTAAGCAGGCGGCATGAGCGGAGACATGCACGAACACAGCCATTATTTCGACCATGTGTACCTGCCGGATTCGCATGGCCGCAACGAACAGCGGACCCGATGGGTTATCACACTTACCGCGCTCACGATGGTTGTGGAGATTGTCGCAGGCTGGCTAACCGGATCGATGGCATTGCTGGCCGACGGTTTCCACATGGCAACCCATGCAGGGGCGCTGGCCGTTGCCGCGATCGCTTATGCCTATGCGCGGGCGCATGCGAACAACGCCCGTTATACCTTCGGCACGGGGAAAGTGGGCGATCTCGCCGGCTTCGCCTCGGCCATCATGCTGGGACTGGCCTCACTCGGTATTGCGGCGGAATCTCTGCGGCGGTTGTGGGACCCGCAGCATGTCGATTTCGGCGACGCCACGCTGGTCGCGGTGATCGGCCTTGCCGTCAACCTGGTCAGCGCCTGGCTGCTGATGGAGGGCGAGCACCACCACCACCACGGGCACGAGACGGGCCATCATCACGAGCACCGCGACAGCAACCTGCGCGCAGCCTATCTGCACGTACTGGCCGATGCGCTGACGTCCGTGGCAGCGATCGTCGCGCTGCTCGCTGGGCGTTATCTCGGGTGGGTCTGGCTGGACCCTGTGATCGGTGTGGCAGGCGCGATCGTCATCGCATCCTGGGCGTGGGGGCTGATCAAGGATACGTCGGGGATATTGCTCGATACGGCCGAACCGGAACTGGCCGCGACGATCAGGGAAACGGCCGAGCGGACTGGCGCAACCGTTGCGGACCTGCACGTGTGGCGCATCGGACCCCGCGCCCATGCCGCGATCGTCAGCGTTACGGGCGATGGCGGCGACACTGCCGCGATCCGCGCGGCCCTGCACGCCATGCCGCACGTCGTGCATGTAACGGTCGAGCGGTGCCCGTAGCGACGCAATCCGCGTTGGCGATGGCCGCATCCGCCGCCGCCGTAGGCGCAATCATCGCCCTCCGCTATTTTCTTTCCAGCGGCGCGTTCGCACTGCTGACATGGGTGCGCCACCCCGGCCTCTATGCCGGGCTCGACGGGCAAATCCGGCGCGAGATCGGCTGGAGCCTCGCGTCCGCCGCCATTTACGGTATTCCCGCAGGCATAATGGCGTGGGGCTGGCGGGAACGGGACTGGACCCAGATCTATTCCGCGTTCGATGCGTGGCCGGTCTGGTACTGGCCGTTGTCGATCCTGATCTACCTCGCCGCGCACGACAGCTGGTTCTACTGGACGCACCGCCTGATGCACCGGCCTCCATGGTTTCGCGCCGTCCATGCCGTCCACCACGCAAGCGGCCCGCCCACAGCCTGGGCTGCAATGAGCTTTCACCCGTGGGAGGCGTTGACCGGGGCGATCGTCATACCGGCCCTGGTGCTGATCGTGCCGATCCATGTTGGCGCGCTGGGCGTGGTATTTACGATCATGACAATTATGGGCGTGGCCAACCACGTTGGGTGGGAGATTTTTCCGCGTGCTCTGGTGCAGGGCGTGGCGGGCCGTTGGCTGATCACGGCCAGCCACCACCAGAAGCATCACGAGAATTATCGGGGCAACTTCGGCCTTTATTTCCGGTGCTGGGACAGGCTGTGCGGCACTGACCTCGGAATTGCGCCTTGCGGGTCGGCGGAACTCCTGCAAACCGCGAAACATTATGACAGGCGTTAGACGGGAGACGATGATGCGATCAACAATTCATAGGAGCATCCGCGTCACAGTCCTGGCCGCCGGAATCGTCGCGATGGCATCCACCGCACATGCCGAGGAAGGAAAGGGCCGCAACACCGCCACGGTTGCCCTGGGCGCCGCCCTCCTCCCGACTTATAGCGGATCTGACGATTATGTCGTCACGCCGGGTTTGGTCATCCAGGCCCAGCTCGCGGGGTTCCAGATATTTTCCCGGGGCACGTACCTGATGATGGACGTCATCCGGGACGATGGTGACGCAGGCATGAGCCTGGATATCGGGCCGGTCGCAGGCGTGCGGCTCGAACGGAGCGGGCGGATCGGGGACAGCCAGGTCCGGGCCTTGGGCGAACTCGACGCCGCGTGGGAGATCGGGGGCTGGGCCGGCGTCAGCCGGACCGGCATGCTGACGAGTTCCTATGACAGGCTTTCCGTTCGCACTTATTATGTCGCCGATGTGGGCAGCGCGCATAAAAGCTATGTAATCACTCCGGAGATCGAATATGGGATGCCATTGTCGCAAAGGACGCTGATCGGCCTGTCGCTGTCGGCGGACTATGTCGGAAAAGGCTATGGCCGCCATTATTTCGATGTAACGCCCGCGGGAAGCCTGGCGAGCGGCCTTGCCGCCTATGCCGGCGGGGGCAAGGCGGGTTTTGCCAAAATCAAGACGGGACTTCTGGTCGCGCAATCTCTTTCCGGTGACCTGCGCAAGGGCTGGGCGCTGGTAGCGGGGGCCGGTTACGGCCGTATACTGGGTCGCTATGCGCGTTCCCCTATCGTGAAGGATGCGGGGAGCCGAAATCAGTGGCTGGGCACGGTGGGCATCGCCTACAGTTTCTGATGACCTGG
The DNA here is from genome assembly GCA_036278355.1 of Sphingobium sp. Classification (GTDB taxonomy): domain Bacteria; phylum Pseudomonadota; class Alphaproteobacteria; order Sphingomonadales; family Sphingomonadaceae; genus Sphingobium. Next base: position 12,031 of record DASULD010000131.1, on the reverse strand, counting down.
GTGCGCGCTGGGTGCTCGACCCTGCATCGACCGCGCGAATGGCCGTGCGTCAGGGCTCCGCGCGCCGTCAGAACCTTGTTCCATTTCTCCCATGTTTCGAATAATTGGTTCAATAGCGCCCCGATTGTGGGCACCATTTCTTCTTGCCGCGTTCGGGTGAGTGGTCTGATGTGTGATCTTATTCGGATTTTAAGTCGGCCATGCTCAAGTTCCGGTATGATCGACAAACGCTCACCCCATAGGCCGGAATCGTTGGTGTACATACCTCGGCGCGCCGTCTGAGATGAGCACAGAACCCGCGCTACGTTACCGCCCCGATATAGATGGCCTGCGCGCCGTCGCGGTGCTGTCGGTCTTTGCCTACCATCTGCGGCCCGATCTGCTTCCGGCTGGCGGCCTGGGGGTGGATATATTCTTTGTTATTTCCGGTTATCTGATCGGCGGTATCATTCTCCGCGCGGCGGAGACCGGAACCTTCTCCTTCGCGCAATTCTACGAGCGGCGCCTGCGTCGGATCGGTCCCGCACTCTTGCTGACCGTCCTGGTTACGCTTGCTGCGTCGACCGCGCTGATGATGCCGAACGAGCTGGAAAGCGGCGGCGTCGCGGCCAGTGCGGCGATCCTGTTTGCGTCCAATATCTATTTCTGGGCGACGATCGACTATTTCAACGAAGCGGCAGCCGATCTGCCGCTGCTCCATACCTGGTCGCTCGGCGTCGAGGAGCAGTTCTACATTCTCGCGCCGATCATCCTGATCCTGCTTGCGCGTCACGCGCGGCGGTGGATGTGGCCCTGTCTGAGCCTGCTGCTCGTCGCGTCCCTGGTACTCAACAGCTGGCAAGTGGGGCAGAGTCCGGCCGACGCCTTCTACCTGCCGCAGGGACGGGCATGGGAATTGCTGGCCGGCGTACTGGTGAACCGGGCAGCCTTGCTGCGCCAGCAGCCGCGCCTGTGGCGGGAAGTGGCGGCTTGGGCGGGCGGAGTGCTGCTGTTGGGAAGCCTCATTTTCCTTGATCCCGGAAAGGGGTGGCCGGGCCTGCTCGCCGTCCCCTGCGTGTCCGGGACGGCGCTCATCATCCTTGCCGGGCAACAGGGCACCACAAGCCTGGGGCGTCTGCTGTCGTTACCCCCCGTGGTGTTCATCGGGCTCATTTCCTATTCTCTGTACCTTTGGCACTGGCCGGCAATCGTTTTTTACCGGGAGATTTTCCTCGCCGACGCCATCTCGAGCAAAGGGGCGCTTGCGATCTTCGTTGGCGCAGTTGCCGTCGCCACGCTTACCTGGCGTTATGTCGAACGCCCATTCCGGGACGGACGGCGTATCAGTCGGCCGGTGCTCGTACGGCAGACAGGAGCAGGCGCCGTCGCGGCAATAGCCTTCGGCGCCATTCTTGTTGCGGGCAACGGCTTTCCTCAGCGCTTCGATACCCGCACCGCCTGGATTGCCAGTTTTGCGGCTTCCTCGGAACAGAATGCCTGGCGGCGCTGCATCATGACGGAGCGCAATCGCCTGTCCGACTTCGACCCCGGCTGTCTTTCCGCGCCGCCTGGCAAGCGCCGCATCCTCCTGATCGGTGACAGCCACGCCAACATGTTTCATCCGGCGCTTGCCGATCTGCCCGATGCAGCCGTGCTGGAGGCAACCCATGCCGCGTGCGAACCCGACTGGGCGCTGTCGCCCCAGGGCGCGGGCAGTCCTTGCGGTCGGCTGCTTGCGTCGGCGCTTGCGAAAATGGAGAAGAACCCGCCGGACCTCGTCGTCGTAAGCTGGCAGTGGCGGCGCGTGGTGCCGGAGAATATGGCGGCGCTCGGTCGCCGCCTCGCCCGTCTTAACGCGCCGATTGTCCTCATCGGTCCCACACCGGAATATCGCGTAAGGGTTCCCAAGCTGCTGGCGGCCGCCCGCGAGCGGGGAGAGCCCGATCTGCCGCAGCGCTATCTCTCGCCCTATCTCTGGACGACGGATGAGCGGGTGGAGCCGATTGCGCGTCAGTTCGCCGTCTATCTCTCTCCGCGCAAGGTCATGTGCGAAGAACGCCGGTGCAGCGGCTGGATCGGCGGCCAACCATCCTATTACGACCGGCAGCACCTGACGGAGGACGGCGCAAGGCTGCTCCTCCAGCGCATGGTGGCGGAGCAGGTTTCCCCGAGCAAGGCGGACCAGCTCGGGCTGCGTGCGCGCGCTGTAAAAACGGCGGAGAACGTGCCTGCGATCTGAGCGTTGGCAAAGCCTGTCGGGGCCGCCGTGCCTTTGTACCCCCCACCAGACTTGAATTGACCGGCTTGCACTGGCAGTGGGGCAAGCAACTGCAGCCCGCGAGGCAAGCCATGACTTTCGAACAATGGGCGATTGCAGCCATACTTGTGGCGATGCTGGTCGCCTATGCGTCCGAACGCTTCCGGATCGAGCTTGTGGCGATGGCTGGCCTTGCGGCCGCATGGCTGGCGGGTGCCGTGCCGGTACAGAACGTCTTCTCCGGATTTGCGAGCCCAGCGGTCATCACGGTCGTCGAGGTCCTGCTCATCGTCGCGGCGCTGTCGCGTACGCGCGTAATCGACAGTTTCGCGCGCAAGCTGATCCTCGGCACGCGGAACGAAACCGCGATCCTTTTCATCCTGTGTGCCACTGCGGGTTTCGTGTCGGTGTTCATGAACAATATCGGGGCGCTGGCATTGATCTTCCCCGTCGCGTTGTCGGTCTGCGCGAGACTCGATATTCCGATTGCACGGGTGCTCATGCCCCTTTCCTTCGCGACGCTGCTGGGCGGGACATGCTCGCTCACGGGAACCCCCGCCAATCTGGTGGTGAACCAGTGGAAGATTTCCGAAACCGGGGGCAGCTTCGGCTATTTTGAACTGGCGCTGGTTGGGGGACCTGTCGCGTTGGCTGGCCTCGCCTATATCGTGCTGGCCGCGCGGCATTTCTTTCCCGCGTCCGTTCATGGACCGCCGGCGCACGGGGAGGCCGGGCCGGACGACTTTCTGACGGAGATGCGTATCCCACCCGGCTCCCGGCTGGCGGGTCTTCGCCTCTCCGACGCCGAAACGCGGTGCAACGTGCGCGTACACGACGTGACACGGCACGGCGCGCATGTGTTCGCAAGGCGGGCGGACATTGTCCTGGCGGAGGGCGACCTTGTGCTGGTCGAGGGTGCACTGACCCGCTTCGAGCAGCTTACCGACGAAGGCCAGGTCGCGGGTTGGGACGGCGCGGACGATCCGGGTGAGCGCGCGGAAGTCGTCGTGATGCCCGACAGCCTGTTGCTGGGTTCGCGCGTCGGCGCCATAGAAGCCTTTGCCGAACACGGGGTTTCGGTTCTGGCGCTTGCGTCCCGACGCCGACGTATCGAGGGCTGTTTCGACGATCTGCAAATCGGGCTGGGCGACGTACTCGTGCTGGGCGGTACGCGTGAAGCGCTCAGGGAGGCCATTGCCGACTGCGGAGTTCTCACGCTGAGTGCACGGAGGCCTTCGCGAACGGCCGTCCAAGCCGCACCCGCCATCGGTTTTTTCGCGATGGGTATCGCGCTGAGCGCCGTCGGAATCCTGCCGTCACAACTTGCCTTCGGGGCGGTGGTGCTGGCGATGGCGGCCTTTGGCAGTCTCAACCTGCGCGATGCGCTGCAGGATCTCAACTGGCCGATTGTGGTGCTGCTGGGATGCATGATTCCGCTGGGCATCGCCGTTGAGGAGACCGGCGCGGCGCGAATGCTTGCCGACACCATCGCCGACTATCTGCCGACCACCCATCCCGTGGCGGTGATCGGGGCGGTATTGTTGCTGACGGTGGGTATCACGCCGTTCATCGACAATGTCTCGACGGCAGCGATCCTGAGCCCCGTTGCGGCCGGCATAGCATCCCGGACGGGCTTGCCGGTGGAGCCGCTGCTGATGGCGGTTGCCGTCGGCGCATCTCTGGATTTCCTGACGCCGTTTGGACACCACAACAACGCGGTCGTGATGGGTGCGGCCGGATACCGGTTCAGTGACTTTCCGCGATTCGGAGCGCCATTGCTGGCGATTGTGCTCATCGTTGCGATGGCCGCCCTTTCGTGGGTGGCTTTGGTACCGGTCTTGCATTGATTCGCTTCACGATTTAATACCTAGTGCATCGCTAGGAATTCAAAATGATCTCTAACAAGGCCAAATATGCCTTCCGCGCGCTGCTGACCATAGCCGCAACGCCAGAGGGTGAAGCGATAACCAGCGCGGAAATCGCAAAGCGCCACGCCATTCCCCACAAGTTTCTGGAGCAGATCCTCCTTGACCTGAAGAAGGCCGGGATATTGGACAGCCGCCGAGGGAAGAGTGGCGGCTATGTGATGCTGCGGCCGGCCGACACCATCAGTTTTGGCGAGGTTCTGCGGCTTTTTGAGGGTCCGCTTGCTCCTCTCCCGTGCCTTTCGCGCCAGTCCTATCGCCGTTGCGAGGACTGTGTGACCGAGTCGGCCTGTGAGATTCGCCGTGAATTCGGGCGAGCATATGATGCCAGCCGTCAGGTTCTGGACGCCCGGACAATCGCCGATGCGCTGGCAGGAAACGCCGGAGATTCGCACTTTGCCGCAGCGGAACGTCGCGTCGGCTGATCCTCCATAATCTCCCTCTTGCCATATCCCTAGTAACTCGGTAGAGATAGTGGGTGAAACCGGCCCGGCCTCGGGAGGTAAAGGGAGCGTATCGATGAATATTCGGGGCAAGTCGAAGGCGCTCCGCGTGACGGCTGCGGTTGCAATGGGCATGGCATTGCTGGCAGGGTGCTCGGACAAGAAGCAATCCGAAGGCGCGGGCAAAGGCGGCAACGGCCCGATCGCGATTCTCAATGTCTCCTATGACCCGACGCGCGAGCTTTACGCCGCGATAAATCCGAAATTCGCGGCAAGGTGGAAACGGGACACCGGCCAGGAACTGAAGATCAACATGAGCCACGGCGGGTCGGGCAAGCAGGCTCGTGCCATCATCGACGGGCTCGACGCGGACGTAGCGACGCTCGCACTCGCCTATGATGTGGATGAGATCGGCGCCCGCGCGCCGGGCACTCTCAGCGAAAAATGGCAGGCGCGCCTTCCCAACAACAGCGCACCCTACAAATCCACCATCGTTTTCCTGGTTCGCAGCGGCAACCCGAAGGCCATAAAGGACTGGGACGATCTGGCGAAGCCCGGTGTCGCCGTGATCACTCCAAACCCCAAGACAAGCGGCGGCGCGCGTTGGAACTTCCTCGCCGCGTGGGCTTACGGTCGTCAGAAATACGGGTCGGACACTAACGCGGAAGGTTTCGTCAAGAAGCTGTACGCCAATGTGCCGGTGCTGGACAGCGGCGCACGGGGCGCCACCACCACCTTCGCCGAGCGCGGCATTGGCGACGTGCTCCTGGCCTGGGAAAATGAGGCGTTTCTTGCCCAAAAGGAACTGGGCAAGGGCAAATTCGATATTGTCGTGCCCTCGATTTCCATTCTCGCCGAACCGTCGGTTACCGTGCTGGACGGTAATGCCAGGCGGCACGGAACGGAAAAGGTCGCCGAAGCCTATCTCAAATTTCTCTACACTCCCGAAGCGCAGGAAATCATCGCGCAGAACCATTACCGTCCTGCCGATCCCTCCGTCGCTGCGAAATATGCGGCGGTCTTCCCCAAGATTAATCTGGTGACGATCGACGGCGCGTTCGGCGGCTGGAAGGCGGCGCAGAAGACGTACTTCTCCGATGGCGGTGTTTTCGACAGGATTTTCTCCGGAACGAGGCGATAGACGATCATGGAAATCGCGTTGAGCAGTACGCTGCAGATGCATCCCGAGCCTGCGACGGCGAACCGCCGGATTCGCAAGTCGATCATTCCGGGCTTTGGTCTCACGACGGGTCTGACCGTCGGTTGGCTCACGCTGATCGTGCTTGTTCCGCTCAGCATGATCTTCGTGCGCTCGGCCGGCATGGGCTGGACCGAGTTCGTCGAGGCCGGCTTTTCGGACCGGACCTGGGCCGCCTACCGTGTCAGCTTCGGTACGTCGCTGGCGGCCGCGCTGGTCAACGCCGTGTTCGGCCTCGTCACCGCCTGGGTGCTGGTGCGCTATGATTTTCCCGGCCGACGGCTGCTCAACGCCCTTGTCGACCTTCCCTTCGCATTGCCGACGGCGGTCGCGGGTATTGCTCTCACGGCGATCTACGCGCCCAATGGCTGGGTGGGGCAGTATCTCGATCCGGTCGGGATCAAGGCAGCCTATACCCCCCTCGGAATCACAATCGCCCTGATCTTCATCGGCTTGCCCTTCATCGTGCGCTCGGTCGAACCGGTGCTGGAGGAAATGAGTGCGGAGCTCGAGGAGGCGGCGCTCTCCCTTGGTGCTCGCCCCTGGCAGGTGTTCACCCGCGTGATCCTGCCAACCATCATGCCTGCGCTGCTGACCGGCTTCGCGCTCGCTTTCGCACGCGGCGTGGGTGAATATGGCTCGGTGATCTTCATCGCGGGCAACATGCCCTTCAAGTCCGAGATCGCGCCGTTGCTGATCATAACGCAGCTGGAGCAATACGACTATGCCGCCGCCACGGCGATCGCGACGGTGATGCTGGTAGCTTCCTTTGCGATCCTCCTTCTTATCAACCTCATACAGGCGTGGAGCCGCCGGAGGATGAACGGATGACCCCCAAGAACCTGTCCTCCCGCTTTCCCGCCGCCCAATATGGCCTGATCGCGCTGGCGCTCGCGTTTATCGGCGTCAGTCTCGTGCTGCCGCTTGCCGCAGTGTTCGTCGAAGCGCTGTCCGGCGGTATCGAGACCTATTTCGCGGCGCTCACTGAGCCTGACGCGAGGTCGGCCATCCGCTTGACGCTGCTCGTCGCGGCGATCAGCGTCCCGGTGAACGTCATATTCGGCATCGTGGCGGCCTGGTCCATCTCGAAGTTCGACTTCCCGGGCAAGAGCCTGCTGGTGACATTCATCGACCTGCCCTTTTCGGTTTCGCCGGTGGTCGCGGGTCTCGTCTACGTGCTGCTGTTCGGCGCGCAAGGACTGCTGGGGCCGTGGCTTCGCGAGCATGACATCGAAATCATCTTCGCGGTGCCCGGCATCGTGCTGGCGACGATCTTCATCACCTTCCCGTTTGTCGCGCGAGAGCTTATCCCCCTGATGAACGAGCAGGGGCGCGATGACGAGGAAGCGGCGCTGTCGCTGGGAGCTTCCGGCTTTCAGACATTTCTGCGCGTGACGTTGCCTAACATCCGCTGGGGCCTCCTTTACGGAGTGTTGCTCTGCAACGCCCGTGCAATGGGAGAGTTTGGCGCGGTGTCGGTGGTTTCCGGCCACCTGCGCGGGCTCACCAACACGATGCCCCTGCATGTCGAGATTCTCTACAACGAATATAATTTTGTCGCCGCCTTTGCCGTCGCGTCGCTTCTGGCGCTGCTGGCTCTTCTGACGCTGGTCCTCAAGTCCATCGTCGAATGGCGGTTCGGCTATCATCATGGGAGTGCGCGGCATTGATCAGACTGGATAACATCAGCAAGAAGTTTGGCGCATATCCCGCGCTGGACGATGTCAGCATCGATGTGCGCGACGGCGAGTTCCTGGCTCTGCTGGGGCCGTCAGGGTCCGGCAAGACGACGTTGCTCCGCATAATCGCGGGTCTCGCCTTTCCCGATCAGGGCCGCGTCAATTTCAATGGAGAGGACGTGACCGGCCTCAGCGTGGCGGACCGCAAGGTCGGCTTCGTGTTCCAGCACTATGCCCTGTTCAAACACATGACGGTTGCCGACAATGTGGGGTTCGGCCTGTCGGTGAGAAAACGCGGTCAGCGCCCCCCCAAGGCGAAGATACGGCAGCGCGCCGAGGAGCTGCTTGACCTCGTCCAGCTCGGCGGGCTCGGTCATCGCTATCCGGCGCAGCTTTCGGGTGGCCAGCGCCAGCGGGTCGCGCTCGCCCGCGCGCTCGCTGTCGAGCCCCAGCTCCTGCTGCTCGACGAGCCTTTCGGCGCTCTGGACGCCAAGGTTCGCAAGGACCTGCGGCGCTGGTTGCGCAAGATTCACGAGCAGATGGGCCTGACGACGATCTTCGTCACGCACGATCAGGAAGAGGCACTCGAACTTGCCGACCGCGTGGTGGTGATGGATCATGGCGTGATTGAGCAGGTCGGCACGCCGGAAGACATCTACATGTCGCCGGGCAGCGCTTTCGTGTCGGACTTCGTGGGTGAAACGAACAGGCTGCCCGTGTCGGTCGTTGGCGGGCGGGCGCATTTTCTCGATCGCCATATCGACGTTGACGCTAACGGCATCGGCGATGGCCACGCCCGGCTCGATTTCAGGCCGCATGACGTTGAGCTGTCCACCGAACAGGCGGGTTGCCTGCCCATCGTCGTGACGGATGTGTACCGCCGTGGGGGCGAATGGCGGGTCGAGGGCGAGGTATCCGGGCTCGACTGGCCCGTCGAAATCAACGTGGGCGCAAGCGTGCCCGCACCGGAAATAGGCAAGCAGCTGAGCCTCAGGATCAACAGGGGAAAACTCTTTCACCAATCGGGATCACAGCCATGACCTCACTTACGCACAATGGAAACCTCCGCCCGGAAAAGCTCCGTCATGTTGACGAAAGCCTCGCCAATATCCGCGAGGCGCTGATCGCGCTTCGTTATGGCTCGGTGGCGATCACCGTTCATGAAGATCGCGTTGTCCAGATCGATGTAACGGAGAAGAAACGGCTCAAGCCGAGCTGATAACCGGCTCATATTTCGGATATTGGCAAAGTTAAGTTATGTATGGGCCAACAAAAATTTAGGTGACCGACACCGAATATTGTTTAACTAGATCAATTTAGTTGCCGCGGCTTTTGAAGACCAGCTTGCTCCGCGTTACCAACCGCTAAAGCGCACGATACTCAGGCGACCACGTCAGGTTTCGTGTTTCCCGACAACCAGGAGACGAACATGAAACACGCCTCGATGCCCTCACCCCGGATCTGATTTTCATTCTGCGAGAGCGGGTGCGTCCATCGTGTCCGCTTCCCCCGCGCGGGGCACCGGGCTGCGGCCAGCCTCGTTGGCAAGCCGCTGTGCGGCCCGCCCACCGTCCGACACACATCAAACAAGGAACAAGTAAATGCGCCGACAATTCTTGAAATCCGCCGTGGCAGCCGCCGCCGCCATTGCCGTAGGTGCGGGATCCATCGCCGCCGCCGCGCCGCAGACCCTCCTTAACGTGTCCTACGATCCCACCCGCGAACTTTATGTCGCGATCAATGCGGCCTTCGCAAAATATTGGGCATCGAAGGGCGGAGGGCAGGTGGCGATCCGTCAAAGTCATGGCGGATCGGGCAAGCAGGCACGCTCCGTCATCGACGGATTGCAAGCTGACGTGGTCACGCTCGCCCTTGCCTATGACATCGATGCAATCGCCAAGCGCGGCAAGCTCATCCCGGGCAACTGGCAGACCCGCCTGCCGAACAACAGCGCGCCTTATTACTCCACGATCGTTTTCCTTGTGCGCAAGGGCAATCCCAAGAAGATCAAGGACTGGGATGACCTGGTCCGTCCCGATGTGAAGGTGATCACCCCCAATCCGAAGACGTCCGGGGGTGCGCGCTGGAACTATCTGGCCGCGTATGGCTACGCCCAGCGGAAATATGGCGGGGATGCGGCGGCGCGCGCCTATCTGACGAAGCTTTTCCGCAATGTCCCTGTGCTCGACAGCGGTGCTCGTGGATCGACCACCACGTTTGTTCAGCGCGGGCAGGGCGATGTCCTGCTCGCCTGGGAAAATGAAGCCTTTCTCGCGGTGAATAAGGTCGGCCGGGGCCAGGTCGAGGTGGTCGTACCGTCGCTTTCGATCCTTGCTGAACCGCCTGTGGCTTTGGTCGACGGCAATGTGGACAAGCATGGCACACGCAAGGTGGCGCAGGCCTACCTCAATTTCCTGTATACTCCTCAGGCGCAGGAGATCATCGCGGCGAACTATTACCGTCCGCGCAATCCTCAGGTGGCCGCGAAATATGCCTCCCGTTTTCCGCGCGTGCAGCTTTTGACCATCGACAAGAACTTCGGCGGCTGGGCCAAGGCCCAGGCACAGCATTTCAATGATGGCGGGTTGTTCGACCAGATCTTCGAAGCCGCCAAGCGGTAACGCCGCTCACGCATTTTTGTTTAAGGGGAATATCATGAAAAAGTTCGTTCTGGTGAGCAGCACCGCGCTGCTTGCCCTTTCCACTCCCGCCTTTGCCCAGGACAATGCGGCACAGGCGCAGGACGCCGATACGCCGCAGGCTTATCCCGAAAGCTCGGGCCTGGATGCTCCTGTGGAAGATGGTGCGACGGCAGCCGCCGTATCGGCCGCTCCGGCTTCGACCGGCGATCCGGTGCTGGACCGCCTGAATCAGCTGGAGGCCCGGCTTCGCCAGCTGGAGACGCGCAACGCCCAGCTGGAGGCGGAGGCGGCTGAAACGCAAACCCGCGTTCAGAATGTCGAAGTTCGCGCAGCAAAGGCGGTGCAGCCTGGCGCCGCCCCGACCTTCTCGGACGTCAACGGCGACTTTACCTTCAAGCCGCGCGGAACGCTGCAGGTCGATTATGCCGCTTACAATGAACGCGCCGGCGGGTATGATTACAATAATGGCACGGATATTCGCCGCGCCCGCTTCGGCTTCGACGGGACGTTCCTGAAGAACTTCAAATACCGGATAGAGGCGGAATATGTTAAGGGCTCGGTCAACCTCCTGGACGCCTATATCCAGTATCTCGTCAACCCGAAATGGACGGTGACCGTCGGCCAGCACAAGGCCCCCTTCGGGCTGGAAGCGAACACGTCGGACAGCTTCAACAGCTTTCTTGAGCGCGGCATGGCCAACAACGCGTTCGGGGCGGTGGGTGCCGAGCGCCGCGTCGGCATCAGTGCTGGTTACGCCAGCGATCACCTCCACCTTGCGGTCGGTGCCTTTGGAACCGCCGAGGGCGTTCAGCGCAACGCCACGACACCCGATGAGGGCTATGGCTTTAACGGCCGGGTCGTCTGGGAACCGATCATAGACACGGACAAGCTGGTCCATGTCGGTGTTTCCGCCTTCCACGCCACCAACTTTGCCGCCAATAGCCTAACCATCGAGGATCGCCCGAACACCCGGGTCGATGGCGGCCGCATCGTCTCGGCTTCGATCACGGGAACGGCGACCACCGGCGCCAAGTCCGCGAACTTCGTCGGCGCGGAGGCCGCCCTTGTCTATGGTCCTTTCTCCGTCCAGGGCGAATATGGAAATCTGGCGATTGAGCGCCTCGCTGGGGCAGCGGATGTGAATTTCGACGGATTTTACGTGTTCGGCAGCGTGTTCCTGACCGGGGAATCGCGGCCGTTCAAGGGCGGCACCGCCGACCGCGTAAAGCCGTTCGCGGATTTCAATCCCGCGGAAGGGAAATGGGGCGCCATCGAACTGCTGGCGCGCTACGATCAGCTTGACCTTAGCGACACGGATCTGAGCCCTCTGGACAAGAAAGCCGTCAGCCTTACGGGCGGCATCAACTGGTATCTCAACCCCAATCTGAAGATCATCTTCAATTATATCCGCTTCAAGGGCGAGAATTCCCCGCTCTACGTGCTGACCACCCCGGCCGTGGGCGCGGGTGCACGCACTGCGAAGGGTGAGGCGTTCGCCACTCGGGTGCACGTCGACTTCTAGAGGTTGCAAAAAAGCCTAGGCTTCAAACGGAAGGGCGGGAAGAAAACCCCGCCCTTTCATTTTGTCTTGCGGGTGCGCCCGTTCATCCAAAAGCAATTGTCTACTAACTTAATTGGGATATAGTAGGCCTATCGGAACGTAGACCGAGTCGACCGATCAGCACACCTGTTGGACGGAGACTCATATGGTCGCGCTTCACGCTTATTTCCCACCGTTGTACGGCGTTTCACAAGGAACGCCGCTGTGATCGGCAGCGCGATTTTCACCGCGATCCTGGGGTGGTTGCTGGTTTCGCTCCTGCTGGGCCTCTTTCTCGGCAGGATGATCGCGGTTGGAAAGGGCCCTGTCGGTCAGCCGCAATGGACATCAACCGGACTTGTGAAAGG
>DASULD010000130.1:0-31999 GCA_036278355.1 Sphingobium sp. | reverse complement strand
AGTCGGTCGACGTTGCGGCGTGGAGCGCGGCGTTGCTCTCCGACATGGGCCACGAGGCCGCACTGAACGGTGGGCGCCAGGTCGGCTCGATCTTCTTTGGCGGGGGCACCCCCTCACTCATGCCCCCCGCGCTCGTCGCCGACCTGATTGAGGCGGCGGAGCGCCACTGGGGTTTTACCGAAGACATCGAAATCACGCTGGAGGCGAACCCCAACAGCGTCGAGGTGGCCCGCTTTGCCGATCTCGCGAGCGCCGGCGTGAACCGCGTCTCGCTCGGCGTGCAATCGTTCGAGGCCGAGGCATTGCAGTTCCTGGGTCGCGCCCATGACTCAGTCGAGGCGCACACCGCGATCGGTGTCGGCCAGCGTCATTTCGCGCGCGTCAGCTTTGACCTCATCTATGCACTGCCTGGCCAAAGCAGGGAAGAATGGGAAAGCCAGCTTTCCCGCGCCCTGTCGATCGGGACCGGCCATCTCTCGCTCTATCAGCTCACCATCGAACCGGGCACGCGCTTTGAAACGATGGTCCGGCGCGGGGAGTTCACACCCGCCGATCCCGATCACGCCGCCGACCTCTACGAACTGACGCAGACGATGACCGGGACGGCCGGGCTCCCCGCCTATGAGGTCAGCAATCACGCGCGGCCGGGCGAAGAAAGCCGCCACAACCTCGCGTACTGGCGCTACCGCGACTATGCCGGGATCGGTCCGGGCGCACATGGGCGGCGTGGAGGCGCAGCCACGCAACGTCACCGCAAGCCAGAGAACTGGCTCGCGGCGGTCGCACGCAGCGGCCACGGCGTCGAGAGCGAAGTACCGCTCACTCCACGCGATCGCGCACGGGAGGCGCTGATGATGGGGCTGCGCATGGCCGAAGGCATCGATCTGGCCGACATAGGCTTACGAACGGATGTAGAGGCCGACATGCTCATTGACGCAGGAGCCGCCGCGCGCATGGCGGGCCACGGCCTGTTGACCGCAGAGGGCACCCGCTTGCGCGTTACCCCGGCGGGAATGCTCGTCCTCGATGCGATCCTGGGTGAGATCGTGCTATAGCCACGGCATGAGCACGAACGCCATGCAGGACCTTGTCGCGCGCTGGCGCCGGCATCTCGCGCTGGAGCGGCGACGCTCTCCCCACACGGTGCGCGCCTATGTCGCGAGCGCGGAGCGCCTGCTCGCTTTCCTCGCCACACATCATGGGCGCGCGCCGGGCGGGGCATATCTCACCGCCCTTCCCCCCGCCGATCTGCGCGCCTATCTCAGCCATCGCCGTGGCGAAGGGCTCAGCAATATCTCGACCGCGCGGGAACTTTCGGCGATCCGCGCCTTCCTGCGCTTCGCCGGTGGCGAGCAGGCGGCGATCCCCGCTCTGCGCGGACCACGCATCAAGAAAGGCCTGCCCCGCCCCGTTTCACCCGACGACGTGATGGCGCTGGGCGAAGACGTCGCCGAAAACGCGAGCGAACCGTGGATAGCCGCGCGGAACTGGGCGGTTCTGTTGCTGCTCTACGGCGCGGGGATGCGCATCTCCGAGGCATTGTCGCTGAAGGGCGGAGACGTGCCCGCAGGGGAGACAATCCGCATCACCGGCAAGCGCGGCAAGACGCGGATCGTGCCGCTCCTCCCGCAGTTGCGCGTGGCGCTGACCGAATATGCGGCGCTGTGCCCGTGGGGGGCCGGACGCGAGGAACCGCTGTTCAGGGGCGCGCGCGGCGGGGCGCTCGATCCCGCCATCATCCGCAAGGCGGTGCGCGAGGCGCGACGGCGGCTGATGCTTCCGGAACGGACCAGCCCCCATGCGCTGCGTCACAGCTTCGCGACGCACCTGCTCGGGCGCGGCGCGGACCTGCGTTCGCTTCAGGAACTGCTCGGCCATGCGAGCCTGTCTTCAACGCAGATCTATACGCAGGTGGACGCGGCGCACCTCCTCGACGTGTACCGCAACGCGCACCCGAGGGCGTGAAGCACATCATCTGTGCGCGCGCGGTTTCCACGTCGCCAGCCGCCAGACGTAGAATATCAGTGCGCTCAACAGCGTCAGGGTCGCCGCCGGGCCGAGATAATCGTCAATGCGTTTGAAGTTCGCACCCAGTGCGTAGCCCGCGCTCGCGAGGATGATGTTCCAGATCAACGCGCCAGCCGACGTCCACAGGATGAACCGGTGCGGCTTCATATGGAACAGGCCCGCGGGAAGCGACACTATGGTGCGCAACGCCGGCATGAAACGGAAGACGAACACGATCTTCTGCCCATGCCGCCGGAACAGCTCGTTCAGCTTCTCGATCTCTTCCCAATCCAGCGTCAGCACGCGTCCATAGCGTTCGATGAACGGCCTCAGCCGCTGCCTGCCGAACCGGTAGCCCAGCAAATACCAGGAGAGGTTGCCTATCGTGGTGCCCACGGTTCCGGCAATCAGCAGCGGCAACATTTCCAGCCGCCCCTGCCCGACGCGAATGCCGCCAATGCCCATGATGAGTTCCGAGGGGATCGGCGGAAACACATTTTCCAGCACCATCAGCAGGCCGATCCCCCAATAACCGCCCGCGTCGATGATGTTCACGACCCAGTCGGTCATCCCGTGGATCTGTCGGCCAGCCGGCGTTCGATCGCGTCCCAGATCGCCCCGGCCGTGTCGGTGCCGTTGAACGCATCGATGGAAACAATGCCGGTGGGTGAGGTCACGTTGATCTCCGTCAGCCACTCGCCGCCGATCACGTCTATGCCCACGAACAGCAGACCACGCCGCCTGAGTTCGGGGCCGAGTTCCCGGCAGATTTCCCATTCGCGTTCACTAAGGTCCGCCTTTACCGCCGAACCACCGACGGCAAGGTTCGACCGTATCTCCCCCTTGCCGGGAACGCGATTGATCGCGCCCGCCACCTCCCCGTCAACCAGCACGATGCGCTTGTCGCCTTCCGCAACCGCCGGGATGAAAGCCTGCACCATGAAGGGCTCGACCCATGAGGCGTTGAACAGTTCCACCAGCGCCGAGATGTTCGCGCCGTCCGGCCCCACACGAAAGACGGCGTTGCCCGCATTGCCGTATAGCGGCTTCACCACGATGTCGCCATGCCGGGCCAGGAAGGCGCGCACCTCGCCAAGATCGCGCGTGATCATCGTAGGCGGCATGAAGTGCGCATAATCGAGCACGAAAAGCTTTTCCGGCGCGTCACGCACGGACCCCGGCCGGTTCACCACCAGCGTCTCGCTTTCTATCCGTTCGAGCAGATGGGTCGCGGTAATGTAACTGAGGTCGAACGGCGGGTCCTGCCTCATCAGGACGACGTCGATGTCGCGGCCCAGGTCCAGCATGGCATCCTCGCCGAAGCGGAAATGATCGCCCTCGACCCGCTGCACCGTGACCTGCCTCGCGCTCGCCCACAGCCGCTCGTCGCGCCAGGTGAGGCCGGACGCTTCATAGTGCCACAACTTATGCCCCCGCGCCTGCGCGGAGAGCATGATCGCGAAGGTGGAATCCCCGCCGATCTTCAGACCCTCCATCGGGTCCATCTGCACGGCGACTTTCAGCGTCATAGTATTTCCCTGTTTGTGCGCAGGGTCAGCCCCCGTGCCAGACGTTGCTCAAATGGCGCGGCATCTTCCCCGGCGCAAGCAGCATCACGTCGATCTGCATGTCGTCTCCGGGACGAAGGTAATGATGGGCGACGCTTTCGGCCGCCGCCGCGACGCGGCGCAGACGGCGTTCATCCACGGCGAAGGCCAGTTCCGTCTCCGTCCCCCTCGCCTTAACCTCGACAAAGGCGAGGATCGACCCGCGCCGGACGACGATGTCGATTTCACCCGCTCGCGTACGCACGCGCCGGTCCAGGATCGTCCAGCCCTTCAGCCGCAGCCACCAGGCCGCGATCCGTTCCGCCTGCCGCCCCCGCTTTTCGGCAACCGCGCGGGCGGACAACTTCATAACCGGCCCTTCAGCTCCAGCGCGCGCGTATAAAGCGTGCGCCGGTCGAGCCCGGTCGAGGCCGCCACCTCACTCGCCGCCCGGCCGACGGGCAGCCTCGCAAGCGCGTCGCGCAACAGGATGTCGGCATCCTCCGCGCTCGCCGCCGGAGCTTCCGCGGGCGGACCCACGACCACCACAATCTCGCCCTTGGGCGGGGCCTGCGCATAGCTTTGGGCAAGCTCCGTCAAGGCACCGTTGCGTACCTCTTCGTAGGTCTTGCTGATTTCGCGGGCGACGGTCGCTTCCCGATCGCCCAGCACCGTCGCCATATCCGCGAGCGACGCCGACAGACGCGGCCCGCTTTCGTAGAAGATCAGCGTCGCGCGTAATGCCGCTACCTCCGTCAGAACATCGGCACGCGCCTTTGTCTTGGGCGGCAGGAATCCCATGAACAGGAAACGGTCCGTCGGCAGTCCCGACAGAGTCAGCGCCGCAATCGCCGCGCAGGGTCCGGGCACGGTCGTGACCATCCGGCCCGCAGCGCGCGCATCGCGTACCAGCTTGTAGCCGGGATCGGAAACGAGCGGCGTTCCCGCATCCGAAAGCAACGCCACGGCCTCGCTCGCCATACGTTCGACGAGCCGCGCCCGCACCCGCTCGTCGCTATGATCGTGATAGGGCAGCATCGGCCGGTCGGACCCGGCGTGGCGCAACAGTTTCGCGCTCACCCGGCTGTCCTCGACGGCGATCACGTCCGCCCGCCGCAATATGTCAGCCGCCCTCGGTCCGAGGTCAGACAAGTTGCCGATCGGCCCGGCAACGATATAAAGGCCCGGAGACAAGGCTTCCACCATAGGGAATTTCCATGACAGAGACGGGTGCCATTCGGCAAGCAGACATATGGTCCCTGCTGCGCAGGGCCGGACGCGCGATGCTGGTGAGCAGCGCCTTGCTGGTGGCGGCCTGCCAGACGATCGTGCCCCGTGGTCCCGCGCCGACGCCGACAGGGCCGGCAGAGCCTGGGCCGGTGCAACCCGGCCTGCCCACGGATACGGCGCGGCACCGAATCGCTCTGCTGGTGCCGGTCAGCGGATCCAATGCCGGCGTGGGACAGTCGATCGCCAACGCCACGACGCTGGCGTTGCTCGATACCGGCGCGAAGAGCGTGCGAATCACAACCTATGACACCGGCAAGGGGGCAGCCTCCGCCGTCAACCGCGCGATCGCCGACGGCAACAGGCTCATCCTGGGTCCGCTCACGGCCGACGAGGTGAAGCTGGTGGCCGGACCGGCTCGCAAGGCGGGGGTGCCCGTGGTCAGCTTTTCCAACGACAGCTCAATTGCCGGGAACGGTGTGTTCGTCATGGGCTATTCGCCCGTCCAATCGGTGGAGCGCGTAGTGAAGTTCGCGCGGGCGAAGGGCATGTCGACCTTCGCGGCGATCGTACCGGCGGGCCTCTACGGCGAGCGGACAGGAAACGCCCTGTTGCAGGCGGTGCGCGAATCGGGCGGCAGCGTCGCGGCGATGCAGAGTTATGACCGCAGCGCGACATCGCTTGGCGCCGCGATCCGCAAGCTTGATCAGGCGGCGACCGGCTATGACGCGGTGCTGATCGCCGACGGCGGACGCATCGCGATCCAGGCCGCGCCCCTGCTGCGCAAGGGCAAGGGCGCCAACGCCCGCATCCTCGGCACGGAATTGTGGAACACAGAGCCTGGCCTGGCCGCCAACGAGACGCTGCGCGGTGCCTGGTTCGCGAGCGTGTCGGATGCCTATTACCGGCAACTCGCGACCAAATATCGCGCCCGCTTCGCGGCAACGCCCTATCGTCTTTCGGCGCTGGGCTATGATGCGGTGCTGCTGACGGTCCGGATCGCGCAGGACTGGCGCATCGGCACGCCCTTCCCCGCCGCCAGCCTCACTGACAAGGGCGGATTTGCCGGCATAGATGGTGCGTTCAGGTTCGGCCGCGATGGCGTGGCCGAACGGGCCCTGGAGGTGCAGCAGATCGGCGACGGCAAGTTTACAGTGATAGATGCCGCCGCAGGCGGGTTTGGACAGTGACCGGGACAAAGTGAATTCGAATCTGTTGAGGTATCACTGAAATTTTTTGCGTATAGTCGCGGGCATGATCAAGAAGCTTGTCCTGATCACCCTCATTGTCGCGGCGGTGGTGTATTCGGGCATCGGGGTCCGGGATATCGAGAATGGGATCGCCTATATTTCTCGAATCAGCGCGCAGATTATGATGGGCAGCGATTGAAACCGCAGGCGTCCCTATGGCCTATCCGATAGACTGTCCTGTCGCCTTCCAGTCCTTGAGGAAGCCCTCGATCCCCTTGTCGGTCAGCACATGGTTGAACAGCGAGCGGATGACGGCGGGGGGCGCCGTCATCACGTCTGCGCCGATCTTCGCCGCCTCCAGCACATGGACCGCGTGCCGCACGCTGGCGACCAGGATTTCCGTTTCAAACCCATAGTTGTCGTAGATGAGGCGGATGTCCTCGATCAGCTTCATGCCGTCGAAGCCGTTGTCGTCATGCCGGCCGACGAACGGCGAGATGAAGGATGCCCCTGCCTTCGCGGCGAGCAGCGCCTGATTGGCGGAGAAGCACAGAGTGACGTTGACCTGGGTGCCATCACTGGTCAGCGCCTTGCAGGTCTTTAGCCCGTCGACGGTCAGCGGCACCTTGATGCAGACATTGTCGGCGATTCGCCGCAATATCTCCGCCTCCTTCATCATCGTCTCATGGTCGAGGGCCACCACCTCGGCCGAGACCGGCCCATCGACGATGGCGCATATTTCCTTAACTACTTCAAGGAATTGGCGACCAGACTTGTGAATTAGACTCGGGTTCGTGGTGACCCCATCGAGCAGGCCGGTGGCGGCAAGGTCACGGATTTCACCAGTATCGGCGGTGTCGACGAAGAATTTCATGGCCAGCCTCTCCCCTCGGGCGAATTGCAGATGAGTCGCCTGCGCTATAGCCCCACGTGCTTCGCGCGATAAGGACGGTCGCGGTTTTTCTTTGCGGCTGCGCCTCGCTAAGAGGGCGCATGACTCGCGTCCGTGTCCTCACCCTCAACGCCGCGCTCGGCCCGCTCGACTATCGCGTACCCCACGACATGAGTGTGGAGGCGGGCAGCATCGTGGAGGCGCCCCTGGGTCCGCGCCGCGTCGCGGGCGTGGTGTGGGAGGAAGATCGCTTTCCAGACGTCGAGCCGGTGGGCGACAATCGCCTGCGCCCGCTCCTCGCCATTGCGCCGGCGCCACCCCTGCCCGCCCCGCTGCGCCGCCTGATCGAGTGGGTGGCGAGCTATTACATGGCGCCTGCGGCGGCCGTGCTGCGCATGGCGCTTTCTTCTGGCGCCGCGCTTGCGGGCGAGCGGAACGTCATCGAATATCGCGCGGGCACCGCCCTGCCCGCCCGCATGACGCCGCAACGGACGCAGGCACTCGAGCGCATCGGCACGATGCAGGCGACCGCGCGTGAACTGGCAGATCACGCCGGCGTATCGCTGGGGGTTGTTCGCGGGCTCGTCACGGCAGGGGCGCTCGAAGCCGTCGAGGTTTCAGGCGCCCTTCCCTATCCGTCGCCAGACCCGGATCATGTGATCGCCGAGCTCAACGAGACGCAGCAGGCCGCCGCCGACCGGCTCGATGCGGCCATCGACGCGGGCGGCTTTCGCGCGTTCCTGCTCGACGGGGTCACCGGATCGGGAAAGACAGAGGTCTATTTCGAAGCGATCGCGCGGGCGATACGCGACGGACGCCAGGTATTGGTGCTGCTACCGGAGATTGCGCTTACCCAACCCTTCCTCCGCCGGTTCGAGGCGCGCTTTGGCGTTCCGCCAGTGGCATGGCACAGCGGGCTGAAGCAGAGCGAGCGGCGCCGTGCATGGCTTTCGGTGGCGAAAGGGGATGCCTGCGTCGTTGTAGGCGCACGTTCGGCGCTTTTCCTCCCCTTCCCCCGTCTGGGCCTTATCGTCGTCGACGAGGCGCATGAGACCAGCTTCAAGCAGGAGGAAGGCGTCCATTATCACGCGCGCGACGTGGCGGTGATGCGAGGCCTGATGGAGGAATGCCCGGTGGTGCTCGCCTCGGCCACACCGGCCATAGAGACGCGGCATCAGGTCGCGCTCGGCCGCTATGAGGAAATAAGGCTGCCCGATCGCTATGGCGGCGCGCAAATGCCGGAGATCGTGGGCGTCGATCTGCTGCGCGACCCGCCCGAGCGGCAGCGATGGATTGCGCCGCCCCTGATCGCCGCGATCGGAGAGACGCTCGAAAGAAACGAGCAGGCGCTGCTGTTCCTCAACCGGCGCGGCTATGCCCCGCTGACGCTGTGCCGTCACTGCGGCTACCGGTTCCAGTGCCCCAACTGCACCGCATGGATGGTCGAGCACAAGCTGACCCGTCGCCTCGCCTGTCACCACTGCGGCCATATGATGCCGACCCCGCGCGAATGCCCCGAATGCCATGAGGAAGACGCGCTCGTGGCCTGCGGCCCCGGCGTCGAGCGCATCGCCGACGAAGTCCGCCTGCTGTTTCCCGAAGCACGAACCGCCATCGTCACCTCAGACACGCTGTGGTCGCCAGAGCGGGTGGCCGAATTTGTCGCGGGCGTCGAATGCGGCACGATCGACATCATCATCGGGACACAACTGGTGACCAAGGGATATCACTTCCCCAACCTCACGCTGGTCGGTGTCATCGACGCCGACCTGGGGCTGGAAGGCGGAGACCTGCGCGGGGCGGAACGCTGCTTCCAGCAGATCAGCCAGGTGGCCGGGCGGGCGGGACGGGGGGAAAAGCCGGGCCGGGTTTTCATTCAGTCCCGTATGACCACTGCGCCGGTGATGAAGGCGCTGCTGGCAGGCGACGCAGAGCGCTTCTACGCCGCCGAAACCGAAAGCCGCCGCCGCGCCAACGCCCCGCCCTTCGGACGTTTCGCGGCCATCGTCATATCAAGCGAAAATCCCGATTCGGCTGCGGAGACGGCAAGACGGCTGGGGAGGTCCGCGCCGCAGGGGGACGGCCTGCATGTCTATGGTCCCGCCCCCGCCCCGCTGGCGCAACTGCGTGGACGGCACCGTCACCGCCTTCTCGTCCACGCCGCGCGCACCGTCGATGTGCAGCGCGCCGTGGCGGACTGGCTGGGTGCGGCCGACTGGCCTTCATCGGTACGGGTGACGGTGGACATCGACCCCTACAGTTTCCTGTAGGGACCCAAGGCAAACGAAATCGCCGGGCTGAGGCTTTGCCTCAGCGATCGAACAGCCGCGCGGCCTCGTCCATGATGTCGCCCTTGAGGCTGGAGGGGGCAGGCCCCGCGCCTTCTTCGTCGTGGCGCGCGGCGTCGCTGCGCTCCCGCCGCAACTCCTCGATCAAGGCCGCCTTGGCTCCGTCGAGCCGCGTGTCGGACGGCGCATCGAGGCCGGCCTTCTTCGCCGCCTTGGCAACAACCGCATCCAGTTCCCGCTGCGAACACAGGCCAAGCGTCACCGGATCCTTCGGCACGATATTGGCGATGTTCCAGTGGGTGCGGTCACGAATGGCGGCGATGGTCGTGCGGGTCGTACCGATCAGGCGGCCGATGGCGCCGTCCGATATCTCCGCGTGGTTACGCAATATCCAAGCGATGCCGTCCGGCTTGTCCTGCCGCTTGGACACCGGAGTATAACGCGGACCCTTGGTACGGCGAACCGGCTCGTTCCCTTTCGATATCTTCAACGCATAGTCGGGGTCCGCCTCTCCGCGGCGGATTTCATCCTGCGTCAGTTCGTGGGCGCGAACGGGGTCGCGTGGAGCATATTTCGTGCTTGCCGTATCGTCGGCGATCGCCTGTACCTCCAGCATGTGCAAGCCGCAGAACTCGGCGATCTGCGGGAAGGTGAGCGCGCTGTTTTCGATCAGCCACGCTGCGGTGGCGTGGGGCATTAACGGCTGAGACACGCAACAAGCTCCTGTCTGGAAACAATAAGGGCCACCCCCACGGGATGGCCTTTGCTGGCGGATCGTCTAAGGCAAAGCATGCCGCAGGGCAAGCGAAATGGTCATTCCCCCCCGCCCACCTTGAGCACGATCTTGCCGAAATGCTCGCCTGACTCCATGCGGCGATGCGCGTCGGCGGCCTGCTCCAGCGGATAGACGCGATCAAGAGCGGGCCTCAGCCTGCCGCTTTCGACAAAGGGCCACACATTCTTCGCGATCTCGTCCGCCACCAGGGACTTGAACGCGGTGGAGCGAGGACGCAGCGTCGATCCCGTCAGGGTCAGGCGGCGCGCCATGACATGCGCGATCGATACCTCCGCCCGGCCGCCGCCCAGCATGGCGATCGACACATGACGTCCTTCTATGCCCAGGCACTTCAGGTTTCGCGCGACGTAATCGCCGCCCACCATGTCGAGCACGGCCTGGCAGCCCTGGCCCTCGGTTATCCTCAGCACCTCGTCGACAAAATCCTGGGTGCGATAATTGATCGCAAGGTCGGCCCCCCAGTTGCGCGCGGCCTCACACTTGGCGTCGGTGCCGCACGTGACGATGATCCTGACCCCGAACAGGTTGCACAGCGAAATCGCCATCGTGCCGATGCCGCTGGTGCCGCCATGCACGAGCACCGTGTCGCCCTCGACCGCGTAGGCGCGCTCAAACAGATTGGTCCACACGGTAAACAGCGTCTCGGGAAGCGCCGCTGCTTCCACCATGTCATAACCCGCAGGCACGGGCAGGCACTGACCGGCGGGCACAGCGACATATTCCGCATAGCCGCCGCCATTGGCCAGCGCGCATATCGCCTGACCCAGCAAAGCCTTATCAACATCGGCGCCCGTCTCGACCACCTCGCCGGAGACCTCCAGGCCCGGCAGTGGCGAAGCCCCAGGAGGCGCCGGATACTTGCCCGCCCGCTGCAACGTATCGGGGCGGTTGACCCCCGCCGCATGCACGCGGATCAGCACTTCGTCGGATTGGGGCCGGGGGATCGGCAACTCTACGGTATTCAGGACATCGGGGCCACCGGGCCGGTCGATGCCCACTGCACGCATGGTCCTTGATAAGACTTCAAACGTCATCATCCCGCTCTTTCCTGCCGCCCCCGTTCGTGCCGTGCGGTCATGCAACAGCCCGGCGCATCCATATTGACAGGCCGTTCTTTCGGGTCAACAGTTCGCGTCATGGACCTGGACGACAATCTGCCCCGACGGGCTGATGATCCGATAAGGCTGCTCCAGCAGCAGGATCTCGATCCCTTGTCCGTCGAGGAACTGGGCGCGCGCATCGCTGCGCTGGAGACGGAAATCGAACGCGCCCGGTACAAAATGCAACAGAGCGTTAATCATAAAGCAAGCGCCGAGGCTCTATTCAGGAAATGAGAGACGATTCCGCCTTGTTGCGCGCAGGGGAGCGGGCACAGGAACGGAGAAGCGGGAACGGCATACTTGATCCTGAGGTCAGGCATGCCGACATTGTGGGTAAGGCGTCCCCATAGGGCGCCAGGAGATCTGAATATGCCGTCTTTTGCCGCTGCACTGGAAACTACGCTGCATAATGCGTTGACCCACGCGTCGGAGCGTCATCACGAATATGCGACGCTGGAGCATCTGCTCCTCGCCCTGATCGACGATGACCATGCCTCGAAGGTCATGCAGGCGTGCGGCGTGGATATGGGCGACCTCAACGATGCCGTGACCCATTATCTGGACACGGAACTCGACAGCCTCAAGGTTGACAGCAATACCGATCCCTCCCCCACCAGCGGCTTTCAGCGCGTGGTGCAAAGGGCGATCCTGCATGTCCAGTCCTCGGGCAAGGACGAGGTGACCGGCGCCAATGTGCTGGTTGCCCTGTTTTCGGAACGGGAGAGCTACGCCGTCTACTTCCTGCAGCAGCAGGACATGAGCCGTCTCGACGCGGTGAGCTTTCTGTCCCACGGCGTGGGCAAGGGCGTGACTCCGCCGGAACCGCAGCAGAGCAAGGCGAACGAGGAAGAGAAGAAGGCGCAGACCAAGGAAAAGAAGGACAGCGCGCTCGACCAGTTCACCGTCAACCTCAACGACAAGGCGATGGACGGCCGTGTCGATCCGCTGATCGGGCGAACGGCCGAGGTCGACCGCACCATCCAGATCCTGTGCCGCCGGTCGAAGAACAACCCGCTCTATGTCGGCGATCCCGGCGTGGGCAAGACCGCCATTGCCGAGGGGCTCGCACGCAAGATCATAGAGGGCGACGTACCCGACGTGCTCAAGGGCGCGGTGATTTATTCGCTCGACATGGGCTCGCTGCTGGCGGGCACCCGCTACCGCGGCGACTTCGAAGAGCGCCTGAAAGCCGTCGTGAACGAACTTGAAAAAATGCCCGACGCGATCCTGTTCATCGACGAGATCCACACGGTGATCGGCGCGGGCGCGACAAGCGGCGGCGCGATGGACGCGTCCAACCTCCTGAAGCCTGCCCTGTCCGGCGGCACCATCCGCTGCATCGGATCGACCACGTACAAGGAGTTCCGCAACCATTTCGAGAAGGACCGCGCGCTGCTGCGCCGGTTCCAGAAGATCGACGTCAACGAACCCACGATCGAGGACACCGTCAAGATATTGATGGGCCTGCGTCCCAATTTCGAGGAGCATCATCACGTCCGCTACACGCCGGACGCGATCAAGGCCGCGGTGGAGCTGTCGTCGCGCTACATCAACGACCGCAAGCTGCCCGACAAGGCGATCGACGTGATCGACGAGGTCGGCGCGATGCAGATGCTCGTGGCGCCGTCGAAGCGGAAGAAGATCATCACGCCCAAGGAAATCGAGTCGGTGATTTCCACTATGGCGCGCATCCCTGCCAAGACAGTGTCGAGCGACGACAAGACGGTCCTTTCCACGCTGGAACTGGATCTCAAGCGCGTCGTCTTCGGTCAGGATGCCGCCATCGGCGTGCTTTCCTCTGCGATCAAACTATCGCGCGCGGGACTGCGCGATCCGGACAAGCCGATCGGCAACTATCTCTTCTCCGGCCCCACCGGCGTCGGCAAGACGGAGGTTGCCCGGCAGCTCGCATCGCTTCTCGGAATTCCGCTCCAACGGTTTGATATGTCAGAATATATGGAGCGTCACTCGGTCAGCCGCCTGATCGGCGCGCCACCGGGATATGTCGGCTATGACCAGGGCGGCCTGCTCACCGATGCGATCGATCAGAACCCGCATTGCGTCCTCCTGCTCGACGAGATCGAGAAGGCGCATCCGGACCTGTTCAACATCCTGTTGCAGGTGATGGATAACGGGCGCCTGACCGATCATCACGGAAAGACGGTCGACTTCCGCAACGTGATCCTGATCATGACGACGAACGCGGGCGCGAGCGACATGGCACGCGAAGGCATCGGTTTCGGCAATGTCATCAGCAAGGAGGATGCGGGCGATGAGGCGGTGAAGAAGCTCTTCACGCCGGAATTCCGCAACCGCCTGGATGCGGTGGTGCCGTTCGGATATCTGCCGCCCGAGGTAGTGGCACGCGTGGTCGACAAGTTCATATTGCAGCTTGAGCTGCAACTCGCCGACCGCGATGTTCACATCACCCTGTCGGACGATGCCCGCAAATGGCTGACCGACAAGGGCTATGACAGGCTTTATGGCGCACGGCCCATGGGCCGCCTGATGCAGGAGAAGATCAAGCAGCCCCTTGCCGAGGAACTGCTGTTTGGAAAGCTCGTGCATGGCGGCGAGGTGGTCGTCGGCCTGAAGGACGATGCCCTCACCTTCGAGGTCACTCCTGCGCCGCCGAAAGGCAAGAAGGGCGCGACGAAGGACAAGCCCGCGCGCAAGAAACCGGCCGCTCGGGCGAAGTGAGAACAGGGGCGGGCTCGGCCTGCCCCTTTCCTGTCGGAATGCCACGTTTCCGGCGACCCCCTGTTCCATGCACGGAGGGAGAGCTCTTATGGCAGATCTCGTCTTCTATACCCATCCGATGTCGCGCGGGCAGATCGTCCGCTGGATGCTCGAGGAACTGGGCGTTTCCTATGACCAGCACATCCTCGACTTCGACACGACGATGAAGGAACCCGAATATCTCGCCGTCAATCCGATGGGGAAGGTTCCGGCCATCGTTCACAGAGGCAAGACCGTCACGGAGGCGGCCGCGATCTGCACTTATCTGGCCGACGCCTTCCCCGACGCCGGGCTTGCGCCCCCGCTGGGCGATCGGGCGGATTATTATCGCTGGATCTTCTATGCTTCGGGTCCGATGGAAGCTGCGTTCAGCAACAAGGCCGCCGGATGGGAGCCAACGCCGGAACGGCAGCGGATGTTCGGCTATGGCAATTATCAGCGCGCCGTCGACACGCTCGCCGGAGCCGTCGACGGCCGCCGGTTCATTGCGGGTGACAGGTTCAGCGCCGCTGACGTCTACGTCGGTTCCCAGATCGATTTCATGCTGCAGTTCGGGCTGATCGAAACGCGATCCGCCTTTGAGGAATATGTTGCGCCGCTGCGCGAGCGGCCCGCCTACAAGCGCGCGAAGGAAATCGACGCAGCGCTCGGTGCCGAGTTGCAATCGCCCGCCGGCTCCTGATCGAGCCCGGCGCCAGCAGGCGCTTGCGCTATTCCTTGATCAGCCAGCGCAGATTGTGGTGGGCCCGCGGTGTCGGAGCAAATGCGTTAAGTCGGCGCGCAACCAGCGACCAGCGCACTGGCGTCGCCAGCGGGATAAAGCCGCCATGCGCCTGGATCAGCGGTTCGGCCTCGCCGAGCAGGTTCAGCCGGTCCTGCATCGTCCCGGTTGACACCGATGCCTTCAGCAATTCCTCCGCCTTTTCGTCGCAATGCACGCCCCTGGCGCAGCTCACCTGCCCCAGATACCAGGACACGCTGTCATAGGGCGCCACCTCGTCGATCAGCGTGAGGTCGGCCTTGCGCTCCACCCGTTCCAGCTCCACGCCGATCTTGCGATATTGCGTGCTCAGCGCCACGAACAGAAGGTCCATGCCTGGCCCCTCGGGTAGAGCGACGCTGAGCCTCACCGGCTTGTCGCCATGCTGCGCCCGCCAGCGGGCAATGGTCCCCAGCGCCCGATCGCGCCGCGCATCCATTGTCATGATGCTCCACACCGGCGCTGTCGGCGCATGAGGAAGGTTCATCTGCTGCGGCAGGATGCGGTCCGCGATTTTCCACCGGCTGATCCCGAAATAGGCGATGATCGCCTCCCGCTCTATCGCCATCGACAGCGCGTCACGCACCTGCGGATCGTCGAACATTGGATTGCGGCTGGTCAGGGCAAGTCCGAACAGACCCTGCACCGGATCGAACCGAACCGAGCCTTCCTCCACCTCCGCCAGCGTGACATAGGGAAGGTCCGCCAGCGTTCCTCCCAGCACCAGATCCGCCGCGTCCGCCTTGAACCGTGACACCGCCATCGCCGCGCGCTCCGCGCGGAGCAGGCGCAGGTCGCGTTCCGCCCGCGGCTGGTCTGAACCGCCTATGCTCTCGACAGGCGTGAGCAGCAGCTCATGGCCTCCATTCGGCCTCTGCTCCTTGCGATAAGGCCCCGTACCGCCAGTGTTCCTTGCGATCGCCATCACGGGCTGCGCCAGCGCCGGAAGGAAATTCGTCCGGGGCGTCGACAGTCTGATCTCAAGCACATCGCCCGTCATTGCGAGAATGTCCGTCACCGACGCCAGGCTTCCATAGGGATCGATTTTCCGCGCCGCCCGAACACGGTCCCGCAGCAGCAGCCGTACCTCCCCTGCGTCGACACGGTCGCCATTGGCCCAGTGCGCGCGGCGAAGGCGGAAAATATAGCTCCTGCCGTCATCGACGACGATCCAGCGTTGCGCCAGTGCCGGGATCACATCACCGCTGGCGTCATAGGCGACCAGCCCGCGGGCGGTCTCGGCAAGGCTGACCTGTCCCGCATCCGACGAGATATGAGTGAGTGGCGCGGATATCTGCTTGGGTTCACCGACAACACTGACTCGAACCGGCGCATCCTCCGCCGATCCACACGCCGTGCACAGCAGATACGCGCTCGGGGCAACCCAGGTCAGCAGGAAGGATCGGATGGTCACGTTCGGCTTTCGATCGTTGCGCGCAGTCGCCATCCCTTCCTATCGCGACATGGCTTCAAGGCAAGACGCGTTACCCGATCCCACGCAAACGACCGGAGCAGAGAGGGCTGCGGCGCGAGGGCAAACCGGGCATTTGGTGCGGACGGCGGGACTCGAACCCGCACTGCCTAGGGCAAGCGGATTTTAAGTCCGCTGCGTCTACCGATTTCGCCACGTCCGCCGGGAGTCAATACCCATGCTGCCCACGATCGGAGACGACGTGGGCCGGTAGCGCCCGCAGTGCATTGCAAGCACTCGGCCGTCAAGGCAACGCGCATCCACAATGCGGGATAAGGAACATTAGTGGATACGACTCTGACATCGCAGGCTCATCCCAAAGGATGGGGATGCTGATGTCAAAATCGGACCACTATCACCCGGGAGCGCGCAGCCTGCTTATTTCGCGTTGAGACGCTCGCGTATTTCCTTGCCGGGCTTGAAGAAGGGAACCTTCTTCGCGTCTATCGGCACGGCCTCACCCGTACGAGGGTTTCGGCCGGTTCGCGCGTCTCTTGCCCGCGTCGTGAACGCACCGAACCCCCGAAGTTCCACGCGCCCACCGTTCGCGAGTCGCTCCGTAATCTCGGAAAAGAAGAGATCCACAATTTTCTCGACTTCCCCATAAGTAAGGTCGCTGTTCGTCTCCGCCAGCTGTTGCACCAGTTCGGAACGGATCATTTGCCCTCCTTCGGCAGCCCCACCTGTTTGCCGATCCATCTCATTACGAAAATCCCGCGCAGATGACAACGGGTCAACCCGTGCGCAATATCCGGATGCCGTCGTCCGTGCCGTGCTGTTCACCGCAGAGGAAAACACGTCGGCGTTCCGACCAGAAAAAACCCCGCCACAGCATTGCCATGACGGGGTTTTGTCCGAACCTTTGCGGGTGGTTCAGCCTTCGCTCTTCGCCTTCAGCGCCTCGCCAAGGATGTCGCCCAACGATGCGCCGCTGTCCGACGAACCATATTGTGCAACCGCCTGCTTCTCTTCGGCGATCTGCAGCGCCTTGACCGAGAAGTTGGGCTTCTTGCTCCGGTCGAAACCGATCACCAACGCGTCGAACTTCTGACCGAGCTGGAACCGCTCGGTACGCTGTTCGTCACGATCGCGACCAAGATCGCCGCGCTTGATGAAGCCGATCACGCCATCTTCGCCTGCCTGCACCTCAAGCCCGCCATCGCGGATGTCGAGCACAGTGACGGTGACGGTC
Organism: Sphingobium sp.; assembly: GCA_036278355.1. Lineage (GTDB taxonomy): Bacteria > Pseudomonadota > Alphaproteobacteria > Sphingomonadales > Sphingomonadaceae > Sphingobium. The sequence continues at coordinate 14,790 of DASULD010000130.1, read as the reverse complement.
TGGTTCTTCGACAGGCCCGAGCTGCTCGACGTACCCACACCCGGCGCGCCGCGTTCAAGCTGCTTCATGCCGAGGGAGATGCGCTCCTTCTCGATGTCGATGTCGAGCACCACGGCCTGAACCGTCTCGCCCTTGCGATGCAGGTTGAGCGCGTCCTCGCCCGAAATGCCCCAGGCGATATCGGACATGTGGACCATGCCGTCCACATCGCCTTCCAGGCCCACGAACAGACCGAATTCGGTCGCGTTCTTGACCTCGCCCTCGACAACGCTGCCGACCGGATACCGCTCGGCGAAGTTGTCCCAGGGATTGTTCTGGGCCTGCTTCAGGCCAAGGCTGATGCGGCGCTTCTCGCTGTCCACCTCGAGCACGACGACCTCGACTTCCTGGCTCGTCGACACGATCTTGCCGGGATGCACGTTCTTCTTGGTCCAGCTCATCTCGGAGACATGGACCAGTCCCTCGATGCCGGGTTCCAGCTCGACGAAAGCGCCATATTCCGTGATGTTGGTGACCCGGCCGGAAAGCTTCGCGCCGACCGGATATTTGGCCTCCGCGCCTTCCCAAGGATCGCTTTCCAGCTGCTTCATGCCAAGGCTGATGCGCTGGGTATCGCGATTGATGCGGATGATCTGCACCCGCACGGTGTCGCCGATGTTGATCATCTCATTGGGGTGGTTGACCCGCTTGTAGCTGAGATCGGTGACGTGCAGCAGGCCATCAATGCCGCCCAGGTCGACGAACGCACCGTAATCGGTGATGTTCTTGACCATGCCCTCGATGATCTGACCCTCGGTCAGGGTCTGGATCAGGCCACTGCGCTGCTCGGCGCGGGTTTCCTCCAGGATCGCACGGCGGGACACCACGATGTTGCCACGGCGGCGGTCCATCTTCAGGATCTGGAAAGGCTGCGGAATGTCCATCAACGGGGTGACGTCGCGTACCGGCCGGATATCGACCTGGCTGCCGGGCAGGAATGCCACGGCGCCGTCGAGATCGACGGTAAAGCCGCCCTTGACGCGACCGAAGATGACGCCGTCAACGCGTGCATTCTCGGCGAATTCGGTTTCGAGCTTGTCCCAGGCGGCCTCACGACGCGCGCGATCACGCGACAGCATTGCCTCGCCATGCGCATTTTCGACACGGTCGACATAGACCTCGACCTCGTCGCCCGGCTTGAGATCAGCCCTCTGACCGGGTGCGGCGAATTCGCGCAGCGGGACGCGGCCCTCGCTCTTCAGGCCGACATCGATGACGGCCATATCGTTTTCGACTGCGGTAACGGTGCCTTTCACCACGCGGCCTTCAAAGCCGCCATCCTCACCGCCAAGGGATTCGTTCAACAGCGCCGCGAAATCGTCGCGCGACGGAAATGCCGTAGTGGCCATGAATATAAGTCCTTCATCTTTTTTGCTGGCCATCCGGTTGTCTCCGGAGGTCTTTACAAACTGGACCCGAATTGCCGCTGCGTTACGCGTCGGAACCGTCGGGTCTCTGGCCAAAACCTGCGCAGCCCCATGCCACGCCGGCACCCGTCTTGCGTTGTTCCGGCGGACGCCGATGAAAAGCGAAAAGGGCGCGCGGAACATCCGTGCGCCTTCCCCCGTCACCGTTTGCGGTGACGTTCCATCTGTGCGTCCACCAGGGCAATCGCCTTTCGGACGGCTTCCTCTATAGACAATTGGCTTGTGTCCAGCAAGTCCGCATCTGCGGCCTGGATCAGCGGAGCATTCGCCCGGCTCTGGTCGCGCGCATCGCGAGCGGCGATGTCGGCCTCTATGGCATCGACATCGACCGCGATGTTCCTTGCCGCCATCTCCGCCGCGCGGCGCCTGGCACGGACTCGGGGCGAGGCGACCACGTAGAGCTTCGCATCGGCATCGGGTGCGATCACCGTGCCAATATCCCGTCCATCCAGCACCGCGCCGCCGGGTTGCGCGGCAAAGGCACGTTGCCGCTCCAGCAGCGCTGCCCGAACCAGCGGGAACGCCGAAATTCGGGAGGCGAGCGCTCCGGCAGCCTCGCTCCGCAGTTCGGGATCGTCCAGCAGGCTGTCCGGGAATCCGGTGGCGGCATGGGTATCGGCTTCGCTGCCGGGATTGCCGCCCGCGCGTTTCAGCGTCAGCGCGACGGCGCGATAAAGCAAACCGGTGTCCAGGTGCGGCAGCCCATAATGCGCCGCCAGCGCCCTGCCTATCGTGCCTTTGCCCGACGCCGCCGGACCGTCAACCGCGATGATCACGCTTTTTTCCTGCCAAGCCAGGCTTTCCCCAGCCCGAGAATCGCGATGATCGCCCAGGCGATCTCCAGCACCATTGCGGCAAGGTTGAAATGCACGCTGAGGGACGCGATCAGGAGCACCGCGCCGACAAGGTTCAACAGGTTGAACAGCACGAAGTTCATGGCCTGCGTCATGTTGCTGTAGGCAAAGGCAATGACGAACAGCGCGCTGCCGATCAGGCCGATGACGTTGGCCGCCATACCGCTCATATCTCTGCACCCAGCGACTCGAGCAGGCCGGTGAATCCCGGAAAACTGGTTGCGACCGGCCGCATGTCGTCGATTTCGACTCCCTCGCGGCTGGCGAGGCCCGCCACGGCGAAGCTCATCGCTATGCGGTGATCGAGATGGGTCGTGATCGGACCGCCGCCCGCCAGGGGCTCGCCGCCCGTTCCCTCTATCACAAGCCCGTCCTCTGTTTCCTCAACCTTGGCCCCGATGCGGCGGAGGCCCTCTGCCATGGCGGCAATGCGATCGCTTTCCTTGACACGCAGCTCGGCAAGCCCGCGAAAGACGCTGCGCCCTTTTGCCACTGCGGCAGCGACGAAGGCGATCGGAAATTCATCAATCATGCTCGGCACTTGCGCGACGTCGTTTTCTGCGCCCGTCAGCGAGGACGCGCGCACCCGGATATCCGCGACCGGTTCGCCACCCTCCGTCCGCTCATTCAGAAGTTCTATCTGCCCGCCCATCTCCTTCAGCAAGGTGATGAGACCCGTGCGTGTCGGGTTCATGCCGACGCCCGCGATGGTGACATCCGAACCGGGAACAAGGAGAGCCGCCACGATCGGGAACGCCGCCGATGAGGGATCGCCCGGCACGACGATATGCTGCGGTCTCAGCTCCGCCTCTCCGCGTACGGAGATGATACGCGCGCCCTCGCCATCGTACTCCACCGTCAGTTCGGCCCCGAAGCCTGCGAGCATCCGCTCACTGTGATCGCGCGTGGCCTCCGGCTCTATGACGCGCGTAATCCCCGGCGCGTTCAGGCCCGCCAGCAGTACGGCCGACTTCACCTGCGCCGAAGCGACCGGCAGCCGGTAGTCGATCGGCACCGCGGGAACGATCCCCCGGATGGTCAGTGGCAGGCGACCGCCCGGGCTGGCGGTGAACTCCGCACCCATAAGCGAGAGCGGTTCCATCACGCGCCCCATCGGCCGTTTGGAAAGCGATGCATCGCCAATGAACGTCGCCATGAGATCGTGGCTGGCCAGCAAGCCCATCAGCAGGCGCGTAGACGTCCCGCTGTTTCCCATGTCGAGAGCGGACTCGGGCTGAAGCAGGCCGCCGACCCCCACCCCCTCAATGCGCCACGTGCCCCCATTCTCGCGCTCGATCCGTGCGCCCATCGACCTCAGCGCTCCGGCGGTCGCGAGCACATCCTCGCCTTCCAGCAACCCCTCGACACGGCTCACGCCCACCGCGAGCGCGGAGAACATAAGGGCGCGGTGCGATATGCTCTTGTCCCCCGGCACCACGACCGTCCCGCACAACCCCGCGGCCGGGGCGCGGAACCTCGCAACGCGAGGCGGGTTGTCGAGCGGTGAGGGATGCATCGGAAGGGGCTTTCTCTCAGAAGAAAATGTGTCCCGGCTTTTGACAGCGCCCTCGTGCTATGGCAAGGCGCGCCTCGCCGTGCGGGCTGGAATGTCCGCCGCGCATGATTTTGCATTACGCACTCGCTTAAAAAGGATGGAAGGCGACACATGGTGAAGCCTGAATGGGGCACGAAACGGACCTGCCCGAAATGCGGTACGCGCTTTTACGATCTCGGCAAGGATGCGCCGGTTTCGTGCATCAGTTGCGGCGTTTTATGGGATCCGGAGCCGACTCTGAAGTCGAAGCAGCCCCTTCCTTATGAAGATGTCGCGCCCAAGCAGGCGAAAGTTGCCGATACCGATCTGGTGGAGGCCGATTCCGATCTCGACATCGATATCGACGTGGACGACGATGGCGATTCGCCCGACAATGATGTCGATCTTGGCGGGGACGACGACCTTGGCGTCGAAGCCGCAGACGATGACGGCGAAGACGATCACTGACAATTAACTGCTTGCGTATAGGGGGCTTGCTCGCTTAAAGGCAGCGCCTCCGCCGCGCCCTTATTGCGGAGCGGCTGCGAAACTACATATCCGTCGGCAACCAGACCGGCGGCGAATGGACACGGGGCCGTAGCTCAGCTGGGAGAGCGCTACAATGGCATTGTAGAGGTCAGGGGTTCGATCCCCCTCGGCTCCACCATTTCAAGCATTTCTATCGAACCCCAGTCCCCATTGGCCGTCTGCGTCAAGAAGCATCCGGCGTGGTTCGATCCCCCTCGGCTCCACCATTTCAGCACCACCCAAGCTGCGGCGCGGCGCCAACGCCTACGCCGGGACGAAGTCGAGCCCGATGTCGGCGGCAGGAGCCGACTGGGTCAGGCGCCCGACACTGATGAAGCTAACGCCGGCTTCGGCTATCTCGCGGATGGATTCCAGGCGCACACCGCCCGACGCCTCCGTGGGGACCCGCCCGCCGACCAGCGTCACCGCGCCGCGCAGCGTGGAAACAGCCATGTTATCCAGCAGAAGATGCGTGGCGCCCGCAGCGAGCGCCGGTTCGATCTGGTCGATCCGGTCGACCTCTACGATGATCCGTTCCACCCCGGCGGCGACGGCGCGACGTACGGCCTCGGCCACCGACCCGGCTACCGCGATGTGATTGTCCTTTATCATCGCCGCGTCCCACAGGCCCATGCGGTGATTGGTGGCGCCCCCCATGCGCGTCGCATATTTTTCCAACACGCGCAGCCCCGGTATGGTCTTGCGCGTATCCAGCAGGGTCGCTCCGGTGCCCGCGATGCGATCAACATAAGTGCGCGTCATCGTGGCCACGCCGGTAAGGTGCTGCACGGTATTGAGCGCCGAACGTTCGGCGGTCAGCAGCGCGCGCGCATTGCCCGACAAGCGCATAAGGTCGGTGCCTGCGGAAACCTTCTCCCCCTCACCGGCCAGAATTTCGATCTCCACGCCGGGGTCGAGCGCGCGGAAGAACGCTTGCGCGATCGGCAGGCCGCAGACCGTCACCGGATCGCGGCTGTCCATCACGCCGGTAAAGCGTGCGTCGGCGGGGATCACGCTTTCGGACGTGACGTCACGACCGCCCATCCCCAAAGGCCCGCCAAGGTCCTCCGCAAGGGTGGCCGCCACGAATGCCGGAAGATCAAAGCCTTGCAGATCGAAGCTCATTCTGGCCTACCCCCTGTTCAGCCACATCGCCGACGGGCGACGCGAACGCTTTGCTGGTTAGCGCGTTCGCGTGGCATTGCAATGACTGGCCGTGACAGAATGCAACCGCTCACCAGTGGCGGCCAGGCCCGGAAAGGTAGGTCTCTTCCTCCGGCGTCGATGTCCGCTTCAGCGCGGCGTTGCGCGCGGGGAAGCGGCCGAATCGTTCGATGACGGCCGCGTGTTCCCGCGCGAATTCAAGATTATATTCAAGGCCCGGCTCCGTGAAGCAGCGGACGGAGAAAAGCTGCACGCCCCGGTTCTCGCAATGCATCAACGGCATGTAGAGGAAGGCGCGGCGTCGCGCCTCAAGATCGGCGTGAAACCCCTGCGCAATCCCCGCAAGGCAAAGGTCGAGCGCCAGCGGATCGGCGGCATAGGCTTCGCCTTCGCCGCGATACAGATTTCGCGAAAACTGATCGAGCACGAGGATGGCCGCGAGAAGGCATTCCGCGTCATCCTGCCAGCCCGCCGCATCGGTCGCGAACAGGGATTCGCGCAGTGCACCGAACCTGCGCCGGATCTTGGCATCGGTCGCTGGATCAACCGCAAAATGATGCTCGACCGTCAATTCGCCGAACCAAAAATCCAGCACCGAACGTGCCTCGAGTCGCGTGTTCTGGGTGGCCATCCTTCCAGTCTACTTCCCGTGCGGACGCTGGACAACAAGAAGGTCCGCCCTATAGGACGGCGCGAATTTGAAGGGTTGATGTTTCAATCGCGCGTGGAACAGGGATGAACGATGGCTATTTCACGCGGAGCGCTCGTTCTGACTTTCATGGCGACCACGAGTGCGATGCTTCCCGTCGGTGCGCGGGCAAGACCCGACGCGGATGCTGGGACGCCGCCGCAAGCCATTATCGTTCTGGGCGAAGGTCTCCCATCAACGCCCGGGAACCCCGCTTATGGCTCCGTGACGATCGGGCGCGACAGGATCGAGAACACCGCATCGAACCGTATCGAGGCCCTGCTTCGCGAGGTGGCGGGTTTTCAACAGTTCCGGCGCTCCGACAGCCGCTCCGCCAATCCGTCGGCGCAGGGGGCGACGTTGCGCGCCCTCGGCGGTAACGCATCCAGCCGCACCCTCGTTCTGCTTGATGATGTCCCGGTCGCAGACCCCTTTTTCGGTTTCATTCCGTTCAATGCGCTCGTGCCCGATCGCCTGTCGGCGATCCGGGTGACGCGCGGCGGCGGGCTCGGCGCCTTCGGGGCGGGAGCGGTCGCCGGAACGGTCGAACTGACAAGCGCGACCCGCGCTGATCTGCCGATGATCGGCGGCAGCGCATTTTATGGCAGCAGCGATTCGACCGAACTGTCCGCCAGCGTCTCACCCGATCTGGGGTCGGGTTTTGTGTCGCTTTCGGGACGATGGGACAGAAGCGACGGATTCTGGACGACGCCGCGCAGCCAGCGTGTGCTGGCCAGCGTTCCGGCATCTTATGAGAACTGGTCGACGAGCGTCCGTGCTGTCGCGCCGCTCTCCGAAAATTTCCAACTGCAGGCCCGCGCGCTGGTTTTTCGCGACGACCGGACACTGCGCTTTGCTGGAGCCGACAGCCATTCGGAAGGGCAGGACGCCAGCGTCCGCCTGATCGGCGGCACGGCGTGGAAAGTCGACGCGCTGGCCTATGTGCAGGCGCGCAATTTCCGCAACATCGTCATCAGTGCGACCAGCTTCCGCAAGACACTGGATCAGCGCAACACGCCCTCCACCGGTATCGGCGGCAAGATAGAGGTCCGCCCACCCTCCATGGGTGGCCATGTCATCCGGATCGGTGCCGATACCCGCTTCGCAAGCGGCGACATGCACGAATCCCCCTACAGCGCGGTAACGGGTCAACCGACCGCCTTTCGCCACGCGGGGGGACGGCAAAACACCACGGGGATTTTCGTCGAGGACGACTGGACGCTCGGCCAACTCGTGCTCACGGGCGGCGCGCGCGCGGACTACTGGAGCATCAGGCGGGGGTTCCACACCAGCGTAGACCTTGCCGGGGCCACGACCCACCTGGCCCATGCCGATCGCAGCGACTGGCAGACGAGCTTTCGCGCCGGGGCGATGCTGAAACTGGGCGATGCGGTTACGCTGCGCGGGGCGGGCTATACCGGGTTCCGCCTGCCTACCCTCAACGAGCTTTACCGGCCGTTTGTTGTCTTTCCGATCACCACGAAAGCCAATGCGGCGCTGAGACCGGAAAGGCTGAAAGGCGTCGAGGGCGGGATCGACCTTGCGCCGGTCGAGGGCATCTCCCTGTCTGCGACAGCCTTCTACAACCGGCTCGACAATGCGATCGCCAATGTGACGCTCGACGCCATCACGCGCGAGCGCCAGAATGTCGACGCGATCGCGGCAAGGGGCATCGAGTTGACGGCCAGCGCACGTCTCTCGGACTTCGCCCTTTCGGCGTCCTACACATTCACCGACAGCAAGGTGAAAGCATCCGGGCAGATGTTCGACGGGCTGCGGCCCGCACAGACCCCGCGCCACGCCGCCAGCGCGACGCTTGGCTATGCGCCGGAAGGAGGCCCTGCCCTGTCCGCCGCACTCAGCTATATCGGTGCGCAATATGAGGACGACCTTCAAACCGGCGTGCTTCCCGAAGCGTTGACCGTCGATGCGTTCGCAAGCTTTCCGCTCGGCCGTGGTGTGAGCGTTGTGGCGCGCGGGGAAAATCTTTTTGACGAGGACGTCGTTACCCGCAACTCGGGCGGCTCCATCGACCTCGGCACCCCGCGCAGTTTCTGGATCGGGATAAGGGTCGAGCGGTAGCGCGCAGCCCCGTCAGCTCCCGACTATGACCCCTCCATTGGGGTGAAGCACCTGTCCGCTCATGTAGCTGGCATCGTCGCAGGCGAGGAACAGGAAGGACGGGGCCACCTCATTGGGCTGGCCCGCCCTTCCCATGGGGGTGTCCTCGCCGAAATGCTCGATTTTTTCCGGACTGGCGCCACCGAACGGATTGAGCGGGGTCCAGATCGGGCCGGGCGCCACCGCGTTGACCCGAATACCCCGGCCGATCAGGTTTTCGCTGAGCGAGCGGGTAAACGCCGTGATCGCGCCCTTGGTGCTGGAATAATCGAGCAGCTCGCTGGAGCCCTTGTACATGGTCACCGACGTGCAATTGATGATCGTTGCCCCCTCGCGCAGATGGGGCAGAGCAGCCTGGGTCAGGAAAAACATCGCGAAGATATTCGTCTGGAAGGTCCGCCGAAGCTGTTCCTCGGTAATGTCGCCGATTTCCTTGTCCGGGTGCTGCTCCCCGGCATTGTTGACCAATATGTCTATCTGGCCGAACTCCGCGACCACCCTGCGGACAGCTTCATCACATGCCGCCTTGTCACCCAGGTCGGCTGGGATGGTCAGCGCCCTGCGCCCTTCGTCCCGGACGATCCGCGCCGTTTCCGAAGCGTCGTCGTCTTCGCACAGGTACAGGATGGCCACATCCGCCCCCTCGCGCGCAAACAGGGCGCAGACCGCGCGCCCAATTCCGCTGTCGCCGCCCGTAACGATGGCGACCTTGCCATCGAGCCGGCCGGACCCCGGATAGCGGGGCTGCCAGTCAGGTTTCGGCTCCAGCTCGCTTTCATGGCCAGGCAGAGCGTCTTCGTGGATCATGTCGATCGTGTGGGGCATCTGGCGACGCTCCCTCGCCTGTCGGTCAACCGGCGTGTTCCGGTTTTCCCTTGCGCTTGGTGTGGGCCATCTTCTCCAGCTCCGTCTCACTCATCGATTCATACATCGATTTGGACGGACCCTTGAGGTCGCCCTTCTTCGTGTCGCCGCGCTTGGCCGAGAGGGCGGCCCCCGCCGCCCTCTGCTGCGCCTTGGATTTCGCGGGCATAGACCTTCTCCTTTCCATTCAGGACGGTCCAGGGACGACCCGGCTAGATGACCGGATAGTTCAGGCCGTAATAGCCATAGACCGACCGTCCATATTCGTCGTCGAAGTCGGGCTCGCTTTCGCCATAGCGGGGGGCGTCATTAAGCTGATCCTTGTCGAGATCGACCATATAGCCGCCCATCTCTGTATCGTACGTCAGCATCTCCCACGGTATCGGATAATAGTCGCTCCCGATCCCGAAGAGCCCGCCGAACTGGAGAACGGCGTATTCCGCCTGGCCCGATTGCTTGTCGACCATGAAATTGGTGACGTGGCCCAGCTTTTCTCCTTCCCGGTTGTATACTGCCGTGCCCTCGACCTTGTCGGAGGCGATCAGGCGATGTGTCTCGTCGGTTGCAAATGTGTCGGACATGGTTTTCTCCTTGGGTCAAACCGTGCAGTCGGCCCGCGCACGGGCGCTGCGTCGTTTCCGGAAAACCCACGGAAAGACAAAGGGTTTCAATGCGAGCGCGGCCTTGATCGCGGCGGTACAACGGCACGGCTCAAAACGAGCGCAGCAGTGCAGGAACCTGTTCCCCGCCTCCTCCGTTTGACCTGCGAAGGAGAATGACGTGGCCGCTCGCGCGTATTGGCGGGGCCAGATCAGACTGGCGCTCGTCTCCATTCCGGTCGAGATGTTTACCGCCGTAAAAAGCGGTGCATCGATCCAGTTCCGGCAGATCCATGAACCGTCCGGAAAGCCGATCCAGTATGAGAAGGTCGTGGCCGGCATCGGGCCGGTCGACCGTGACGAGATTCTCAAAGGCTATGAAATCGGCAAGGGCAACTATGTTCTGCTTCAGGAAGACGAGATCGAGGCCGTCCGGCTGGAAAGCAAGAAGACGCTGGAGCTCGTGCAGTTCGTCGATCTGGATGAGGTCGACGTGCTCTATTACGAAAAGCCCTATTACGTCGTACCGGCAGACGACCTTGCCGAAGAAGCCTATATCGTGCTGCGCGAGGCCCTGCGTCAATCGCGCAAGGCGGGGATCGGCCAGCTTTCCCTGCGCGGCCGCGAACAGCTGGTCAGCCTGCGGCCCTGCGGCCGGGGGCTGGTGCTCGAGGTGCTGCGCTACGCCGACGAGGTGAACAAGGCGGCGAATTACTTCCGTTCCATCGGCGACGCCAAGCCGGACAAGGAACTGCTCGAACTCGCGCAGACCCTGATCGCGAAAAAGACCGCACCCTTCGATGCCACCGAGTTTCATGATCGCTATGTCGATGCGCTCAAGGTGCTGGTCGAAAAGAAGGCGAAGGCCAAGGGCAAGCGCATCATCGAGGAGGTGGAGGAGCCCGGCGACGCGCGTGGCGGGAACGTCATAGACCTGATGGCGGCGCTCAAGGCGTCTGTCGAAGGCAAGCCCGCCTCCGGAACGGCGGCGCCGAAACGAAAAGCCACCACGTCCAGGAGGAAAAGCGCCTGATGGAGCTCAACGAACCGATGAATTTTCTCTGGGCGGGCCGCGACGTCACGATGCGGGTCATCATCGCCACGCTGGTTGGCATGGTACTCGGCATCGAACGCGAGATACGGGGTTTTGATGCGGGCTTGCGCACCCACGGTTTCGTCGCGCTCAGCGCCGCACTTACGACCATAACCGCGCTGCTGCTCTATTATCAGCTGGGCGGCGCGGACTCGCGGCTCGACCCCTTGCGCGTAATAGAGGGCATGGCCGCCGCCATCGGCATCATCGCCGCGGGGCTCATCATCGTGCGCGGCGACAATGTGAAGAACCTGACCACCGCCGCGCATATCTGGCTGACGGCAGCGCTTGGCATCGCGGCCGGCGCGGGTCTCTATCCTCTGGTCATCCTTGGGGCGGCCCTCGCGATGCTGCTGCTTGTGGTCGTCGGCGCGGCCGAACGCTTCCTTCCCAAGAAGCCCTATGACGATGAGGACTGACGCCCTTGCCGAATATAACGCGAAGCGCGATTTCTCGCGCACGGCCGAGCCCGCGGGGAAAAAGGGAAAAGGCGCGGGCAACCTGTTCATCGTGCAGAAGCACGACGCGCGGCGGCTGCATTATGACTTCCGGCTGGAGGTGGACGGCGTCCTGAAAAGCTGGGCGGTGACGCGCGGCCCCAGCCTCGACCCCGACGACAAGCGCCTCGCCGTCCGCACCGAGGATCATCCGCTTTCCTATGCCGAGTTCGAGGGCAGCATCCCTGAGGGGGAGTATGGCGGCGGCACGGTCATGCTGTGGGACAAGGGCAGCTGGGCACCGATTAAGGGCAAGAGCGCGAAGGACATTGAGGCCGGCCACCTTCATTTCACCCTCGACGGGGAACGGATGAAGGGCGAATGGCTGCTCGTGCGGATGAAGCCGAGACCCGGCGAAAAGCGTGAGAACTGGCTGCTGCGGAAGGTCAACGACGCCTATGCGGGCAGCGGAGACGCACTGGTCACGCGGCAGCTCACCAGCGTGCTGACCGGCCGCACGATGGCCGAAATCGCCGCCGACCAGGGCGGCACCCACTCCCTGAAAGGCAAAAAGGGGAAGGCGTTCGCACAGGTCATGCAGGATGCCGCGCGGCACAATCGCAAGGCCACGCGGAAGGCGCCGGCCCACGCCGGGAAGGCCACCGGAAAAGCCGGGAGGGCGACGGGCAAGCCGCCCGGCTTCCGTCCGGTACAGCTTGCAACCCTGGTGGACGCGGTTCCATCGGGAAACGACTGGTTCCATGAGATCAAGTTCGACGGCTATCGATGCCTGATGGCAGTCGCAGGCAAAGACGTGCGCACCTTTACCCGATCGGGGCAGGACTGGTCCGACAAATTTCAGCCGCTGCGCGAGGCCCTCGCCGCGCTCGATCTGCCGCCATGCCTGATCGACGGAGAGATTACGGCGCCAGGGCCTGACGGCAACCCCAGCTTTTCCGGATTGCAGGCCGTCCTGAAGCGCGGACATGGATCGCAAGGCCCGGGTCAGCGCCTCGATTTCCATGCCTTTGATCTGCTGGAACTGGACGGCATTGATCTGACGGAGCGCGGCAACCTGGAGCGCAAGGAAAAGCTTGCGGCGCTGCTCGCCGATGCGGCGCCCCCCGTCCATGTCGCCGATCATGTCATCGGGGCGGGGGAAAAGCTGCTCTCCGCCCTGTGCAGCGCGGGCCAGGAGGGCATCATCTCAAAGCGGGCCGCGTCCTCTTATCGCGGCGCGCGCACTCACGCATGGCTCAAGATCAAATGCACGCGGCGGCAGGAATTCGTGATCGTCGGCTGGACACCAAGCACCACGACAAGCCGCGCGTTCAAGGCCCTGCTGCTCGCGCAGTATGAAAACGGCGCTCTTGTGTACAAGGGGAAGGTCGGCACCGGGTTCGGCATGGAGGCGATGGCCGACCTGCGGAAAAAGCTGGACGCCAGGGCATCGGCGACCGCACCGCTCGAAACGCCCCGAACCGAAACGCGCGGCGCGCGGTGGGTCCGTCCGGAACTGGTCGCGGAAATCGGTTTCGCCGAATTCACAGGCGAAGGCCGGGTCCGCCACGGATCGTTCCTCGGCCTGCGCACTGACAAGAAGGCGAGCGACGTGACGCCCGAAATCCCCCAACCGGTGCGGGAGACCGGCGGCACGAGCATCGAAATCTCGAACCGGGACCGCATGATCTTTCCCGAGTCCAAGTGGACCAAGGGGGACCTTGCCGATTATTATCAGGCGATCGCGCCGGTGATGCTGCCCCAGGCCGCGCGCCGCCCGATCAGCCTCGTGCGCTGTCCGCAGGGGCGCGCGAAGAAATGCTTCTTCCAGAAGCATGACAGCGGCAGCTTCGGCGAGCATGTGCACCATGTTCCGATCCGGGAGAAGGAAGGCGGGTTCGAAGACTATATCTTCGTCGAGGATGCCGACGGCCTGCTCGCCTGCGTGCAAATGGGCACGATCGAATTCCATATATGGGGATCGCGGGTGGAGGAGGTCGAGCGGCCCGACAGGATGATCTTCGATCTCGATCCCGATGAGGGGCTTGATTTCGGGGATGTGAAGAAAGCCGCCTTCGACCTGCGGCGGCACCTGTCCGACATCGGCCTTGTCAGTTTCGCGCTGCTGTCGGGCGGCAAGGGCGTGCATGTGGTCGTGCCGCTCACGCCCGATCATGACTGGGACACGCACAAGGATTTCTCGCGCCGCTTTGCCGAGGCGTTGAGCATGGCCGAACCCGACCGCTTTGTCGCGACGATGAGCAAGGCCAAGCGCAAGGGAAAGATCTTCATCGACTGGCTCCGCAATCAGCGGGGCGCGACGGCGATCGTCCCCTATTCAGCCCGCGCGCGCGAAGGTGCGCCGGTCGCCGCGCCGGTCGGCTGGGAGGAGCTGCGCGACATCGCCAGGCCCGGCGCGTTCACCATCCGCGACGGCGCAATGCTCCTCGATCGTGCGGCAGGCGCCACGTTGCGGGGGTGGGGCCACGCCGACCAGGCCCTGCCCGACCTGTAAACGCCATGCGTCCCAGCATATTTGCACGCCCCCGTGCTTTGGTATAAGGGCGGATCATCCCAGCCCCGGAAGCCGCAGATCCATTGTCGATTCGCGTTTCCGGGGCGTCTGTTTTCGCTACGAGTAGGCACCCGCAAATGGTCCGTCGCCGCCAGATTTATGAAGGCAAGGCAAAAATTCTGTATGAGGGGCCGGAGCCCGGCACCATCATCCAGTATTTCAAGGATGACGCGACCGCCTTCAACGCGCAGAAGAAGGGCACGATCAACGGCAAGGGCGTCCTGAACAACCGCATTTCGGAGCATGTCTTCACCCTGCTCGGCCATATCGGCGTGCCGACCCATTTCATCCGCCGCCTCAACATGCGCGAGCAGCTGGTGCGCCAGGTCGAGATCGTCCCGGTGGAGGTGGTCGTGCGCAACGTGGTCGCCGGCTCCCTCTCCAAGCGCCTGGGGATCGAGGAAGGCACGCAACTGCCGCGTACCGTGATCGAATATTACTACAAGGACGACGCGCTCGGCGACCCGATGGTGACCGAGGAGCATATCGCCTGCTTCGGCTGGGCCAGCCAGGAAGAGATGCACGACATCGCCGACATGGCGATCCGCGTGAACGACTTCATGAGCGGCCTGTTCGCGGGCATCGGCATCCGCCTCGTCGATTTCAAGCTGGAGTTCGGCCGCCTGTGGGACGGCGATTACAGCCGCGTCATCCTGGCCGATGAGATCAGCCCCGACGGATGCCGCCTGTGGGACATCGCGACCGGAGAGAAGCTCGACAAGGACCGGTTCCGCCGCGACCTGGGCGGTGAGGTGGAGGCCTATCAGGAGGTCGCCCGCCGCCTCGGCCTGCTGATGGAAGAAAGCGGCGAGCCGACCGTGCTCGACATGGACACGCACCGGAAAAAGCGGGGAAGCTGACGGCGGG
>DASULD010000129.1:0-16660 GCA_036278355.1 Sphingobium sp. | reverse complement strand
CCGCTGCGCCTCGTGTTCATCGAGCTGAATATCAAAACTTCGGGCGAACGCATCGCGCATCGAAATGGCGTTATCGAGCGTTATCGTCTCGCTGGCGCCGACGAGGCGGCTGGTCCGCAGTTCCCGGCCGTTGAGCGAAAGGAAGCCGCCGTCCTCGAGTATGCGGCTCGTGATCAGAAGACTGGTGAAACGGGCTCCCGGCCTTGTCGAGGCCCAGTGATTGCTCAACTCGCGGTCCGAGTCATGGACCGGATCGAGCGTGAAGCTATACTGCGCCTGCCAGCCTTCGCCCTTTCCCCTGCCGTCGGTGGTGGCGGAAGGCCCGAGCCGTTCCAGCATCCAGCCGACGCGTGCATCGCTGCGCAGCCGGTGCTGAGCCCCATCCGGCCCCGTCTCTATGTTGCCATTGGCCAGAGGCATCGGCGGACAGAAGCAGCCTCCGAAGCCTGCATCGGCGATCCAGTCCCGGCCATCGATTTCGACCAGCTCAAGCTGGTGGGTGACCGGCGGGATCCTGTCATGCCCGGCGCCGAGCCACACCCGCGCAAGCAGCGACCGCACGGAAAAGCCAAGTGCGCGCAGTGCGTCTTCAAGCAGGCTGTTTTGCTCGAAACAATAACCGCCGCGCTTCCGCCGCACCAGCTTGTCGAACACGGCGCCGGGATCGAGGCTGATACCGCGCCCCAGCACGACATCGAGATTTTCGAATGGTATCGAGTGGCGGTGAGCGCGCTGTACCCGCGCCAGCCCCTCAACGGTGGCGGCAGGTGGCGCATCAAGGCCGATGCGCGAAAGATAGGCCTGGAGATCAAACGCCGGGTTTTCACCTGCCGCAGCGTCGCCTGTCATGGCGTGGGGGAGGATGGACATTCTCCCACGCGCTTGCTGCTGGTCTTCATCTTCATGTGCATCTTCATGTCCTGGGCCTGCGGTCCGCCCATGCCCGCCGATGTGACGTCCATCGTCATCGTATAGCTGGCGGGCGTGTAGATTCCCTTCATCGCCACGGTGGCGTTGCCGCCCTGTCCGCCAGTGCAGGAAACGTTGCCCTTGATAGTGCCGCCGGCCATCTCGAACCCGCTGTAGGTACAGTTGCTGCCTTTTTGCGCGGTAAGGAAATCGGCGTTCGGCTTTTCCGCCTGCTCGGGCGTGAGGCAGGTTTTTACCGTCGTCTTGCGCCCCTTCATGGTGTCCATCATGCCCGGGGGCATGCCTTGGGGCGCATTCTCCATGGTAACGTCGACGATTTCGGATGTGGTTTCCCATTCCCCCGGCTGGAGAGAAATCTTTTTCATCTCCGTTGCGACGTCCTGCGCGGTTTGTGCGCCGTTCCCGTTGTCGGTTGCTTCGCCGCCCTTGTCACACGCGCCGAGCGCCAGAATGGCCGAACTGGCCAGCATGATCGCGATTGACCGCATGATGTCCCTTTCCTGTTCGCGACGATGAGCAGTAAGCACCGATTGCGCGCCATGTCGTGCTGCACCATATCATCATGCCATGACAATCCAAATCCGAACCACCCTGGACGAACCGGAGACAGGGCGGGGCTTCGTCCCGCATCGCCCCGCGCGGCCTGAAAAGGCGGAAGGCGGAAAGACATTCCGGCTGGTTTCCGATTACCAGCCTTCGGGTGATCAGCCCGCAGCCATCGCGGAGCTTGTCGGGGCCGCGAACGCGGGTGAGCGAGATCAGGTTCTGCTGGGAGTCACCGGTTCCGGAAAGACGTTCACGATGGCGAAGGTGATCGAGGCGGTGCAGCGCCCGGCGCTGGTGCTCGCGCCCAACAAGATCCTTGCCGCGCAGCTGTATGGTGAGTTCAGGAGCTTTTTTCCCGATAACGCGGTCGAGTATTTCGTATCCTATTACGACTATTACCAGCCAGAGGCCTATGTGCCGCGCTCCGACACCTATATCGAGAAGGAGTCGAGCGTGAACGAGGCGATCGACCGGATGCGCCATTCGGCTACGCGGGCGCTGCTGGAACGGGACGATGTACTGATCGTCGCTTCGGTCTCCTGCCTTTACGGTATCGGATCGGTCGAGACCTACTCGGCGATGACCTTCAGCCTCAGCAAGGGCGAAACGGTCGATCAGCGCGATGTCATTCGCAAGCTCGTTGCCCTGCAGTACAAGCGCAACGATACGGCGTTCGCGCGCGGAAATTTCCGCGTGCGCGGCGACAATCTGGAGATATTCCCGTCGCATTATGAGGACAATGCCTGGCGCATTTCCTTCTTTGGTGACGACATAGAGGAAATCGCGGAGTTCGACCCGCTGACCGGCAAGACGTCGGCAAAGCTAGAC
Source organism: Sphingobium sp. (assembly GCA_036278355.1). Classification (GTDB taxonomy): domain Bacteria; phylum Pseudomonadota; class Alphaproteobacteria; order Sphingomonadales; family Sphingomonadaceae; genus Sphingobium. The sequence continues at coordinate 14,356 of DASULD010000129.1, read as the reverse complement.
TATGTGAAAGTGTTTCCCAACAGCCACCATGTAACGCCCGGCCCCACATTGAAGCAGGCGATGGAGGCGATCCGGTTCGAGCTGACCGAGCGGCTCAAGGAACTGGAGAGCCAGGGCAAGCTGCTCGAAGCCCAACGGCTGGAGCAACGCACCAATTTCGACCTGGAGATGATCGCCGCGACCGGCAGTTGTGCCGGCATCGAGAACTATTCCCGCTTCCTGACCGGCCGTATGCCCGGAGAACCGCCGCCGACGCTGTTCGAATATCTGCCCGAGAACGCCGTTCTGTTCGTCGATGAAAGCCATCAGACCGTACCTCAGATCGGCGCGATGGCGCGCGGGGACCACCGCCGCAAGGTGACGCTGGCCGAATATGGCTTTCGCCTGCCGAGCTGTATCGACAACCGGCCGCTGCGCTTCAACGAATGGGATGCGATGCGACCGCAGACGGTTTGCGTTTCCGCGACGCCCGGTCATTGGGAGATGGAGCAAACCGGCGGCGTCTTCACCGAGCAGGTGATCCGTCCTACCGGCCTTATCGATCCGCCGGTCGAGATCAAGCCGGTCGAAGATCAGGTGCAGGACCTGATTCACGAGGCGAAGCTGACGGCGGATCGCGGGTATCGCACGCTCGTGACTACGCTCACGAAGCGGATGGCCGAAGACCTCACCGAATTCATGCATGAGGCGGGCCTTCGCGTGCGCTACATGCACAGCGACGTGGAAACGCTGGAGCGTATTGAGCTGATCCGCGACCTCAGGCTCGGCGTTTACGACGTGCTTGTCGGCATCAACCTGCTGCGCGAGGGACTCGACATTCCCGAATGCGGGCTCGTCGCCATCCTTGACGCGGACAAGGAGGGCTTCCTGCGGTCGGAAACCTCGCTCATCCAGACGATCGGCCGCGCCGCGCGTAACATCGACGGACGGGTCATTCTCTACGCCGACCGCATCACCGGCAGCATGGAACGCGCGCTGGGCGAGACGGACCGGCGGCGCGAAAAACAGACGGCCTATAACCTGGCGCATGGGATCACGCCGGAGACTGTACGCAAGCAGATCGGTGACATCATCGCCAATGTTGCCAGCCGCGATCAGGTTACGATCGAGATCGACGAGGAAACGCCGCATCTCGTGGGGCACAATCTGCGCGGTTATATCGAGGAGCTGGAGAAGAAAATGCGGGCGGCCGCCGCCGACCTGGAGTTCGAGGAGGCGGCTCGCCTGCGCGACGAAATCAAGCAGTTGGAGGCGAGCGAGCTAGGCCTGCCTGTGGCGCAGCAGGTGACGGCGTTGAGGGGGCGCGCGACGGAAGGCAAGCCCGGCACGCGCAAGATGCGATACGGGAAGACGCAGCGGAAGGTGCGATAGGCTTGATCAGCACTTATATCTGAGGAAGACATCCTCTATAATCTTGAGGCAGCGATAGCGGGGAACGATCCCAAGCATATAGCGAGCGCGCTTGGCGATGTTGCCCGTTCAAAGGGAATGAGTGAAATCGCCCGCAAGACAGGCCTCGGTCGGCAGGCACTCCAAAATGCGTTGTCGGAGAACGGGAATTCCACACTGGAGCCCCTTGCCGCCGTGCTTACGGCGCTTCACCTCGAATTGACCGTTCGTTCCCGCGCGGCCTGACGCGATCGCGGTTACCCACGCCTCAACCATTCCCCTCCACGGCCGGTTAAGGGCAGGGGCGCATCCTGCTTCGATCGGAGTGGAGTATGAACGCGGTCGGTATATCCTTGTCGGGGATCAGGGCGAGTTCGGCGCGGGTCGCCGCGAGCGCCGCCAACATCGCCCGTGCGAACGCCACCAGCCCGATTCAGCCCGCGCAGCCCGTCTCCCCGACCGCGAACCTCCCCGTGGTCTATCAGCCGGTGCGCGCGCGCTCGATCGAACTGGCTGGGGGCGGCGTGTACGCGCATGGGGAAACCGCGCCGCAGGTTCGGCGCCTGATCCCCGACCTTTCTTCCCGCTATACCGATGTCGAGGCCCTGTCCGCCATGCCCCGTGCCGAGATGGTGAGTGAACTTGCCGAACTGATCGCGGCCAAGCTGTCCTACGGGGCCAATCTATCGGTGTTCCGCACCGTTGACCGTCTTCAGGGGAATTTCGTCGACCGTTGGGCGTGAACCCTTCGACGCGACACGTCACCTGGCCTCTTGAGACCGTCCGCGCGCACGGCCATAACGGCCGCATGATAATCCGTTCTAATGTTCGCACGGCTGCTCTCCTTTCCGCCGTCCTGCTTTCCGCCTGTGTAGGGGCGCCCGTCAGGCCCACGCCCGAGCCTCCGTCCGTTGTTGCATCCCCGCCGCCGCCCCCGGTGCAACCGGCGAAGAGCTGGGAAGACTGGCCCGTCGCGACCGGCGATTGGTCCTATCGCAGCGAAGGCGGAAACAGCATCGCCAGCTTCGGGCAGGCAGGGCAGGCGCCGCTGCTTTCCTTCCGCTGCCAACGGGCGACGCGTCAGATCGCGGTGGAGCGGGGCACGCTGCAACCATCGGCGCAAGGCGGGCAGATGACTGTGCATACCAGCTTTGGCGCTTCACAATGGCCGCTGGACGCGTTTGCCGTGACTCCTCCCGGAACGGCCCGAGCGGGCGCAACCCGCGCGGCCGTCGATCCAGTGTTCGATCGCATATCATTCAGTCGCGGACGCTTCGCGATCGAGGTGCCGGGAACCACTCCGGTAGCCTTGCCGAACTGGCCGGAAATTTCGCGGGTGATCGAGGATTGCCGTGGGTGAAAAACAGCCCTGCACGGCCGAAGGATTATGATTCGAAAAAAGAAAAATACAAGACTTGATCGTCCTGCCGACATGACTCACATTGGTATCGTAGCCGATGGTTTAGTGGTCGCAACACGCCGCCGGCGACATAGGCTTAAACAGCGCGAAAGGAGGTGATCCGATGTCTCATGGTTCAGCAAGAGGGTCGGACAAGTCCATTCGGGGGATGCGCGGCTGACGTGGCGAACGAGCGCCACCTTGCCCCTCCCGCGGTCGCGCGGATGACATGAGCGCCTGAACTGCGGGACGGAAAGCAAGCAAGCGCGAACCACATTTCCCGGATCATGGGGCGCCTCTGGCCGCTGACCATGTCATGACGGGCCGTCGGAGTGTTTGCACTCTGACGGCCCCTCTCATTTGTGGCGAGTATGACACTGCCGAAGGTCTCCGCATGGTTTCGCAACATTCAGGTAAGCGATGCCTTCCACTTCCCGACGGCCTGGATCATCAACTCTTGGTTTTATCGTGCATGGTCTGATCCGGCCCGCTCGAGCTTGCGCAGCAGCGCTTCCCACGCGAATTTTATGTTGGGTTCGCTGAACAACAATGTGTGGGCAAACTCGTGCGTCTTGAGGCGCGCATGGTCATCCACCGGGTGGACAGGGCGACCCATGGAAAGGGCTCGGACCTGGGCGGCGCAGGCCTTCTCCAGAGTATAGGCGCGCAGGAATGCCTCCGCCACCGACGCTCCCGTCACCAGCGTGCCGTGGTTACGCAAGAGCATATAGTGACGCTCGCCAAGGTCGGACTGCAACCGCGGCCGTTCATCCAGGTCGAGCGCCACCCCTTCGTATTCATGATAGGCAAGGTCGCCCTCGACCAGCATGGCGGTCTGCGTGACCGGCTGAAGCCCTGCTTCTAGAGCTGACACCGCCGTCCCATAATCGCTGTGGAGGTGGAGCACGCAATGCGCGTCCGGCCGTACTTCGTGAATGGCGCTGTGGATGGTAAAGCCGGCCGGGTTGATGCCATAGGGAGATGGCGTCACCTGCGTTCCGTCGAGCCTTACGCGCACAAGGCAGGATGCTGTAATCTCCTCGAACATCAACCCCAGCGGATTGACCAAAAACTCATCGCGCTGGCCGGGCATTCGCGCGGAAATATGGGTTGCCAGAAAATCGTCCCAACCGTGCAGGGCGACAAGGCGAAAACATGCCGCGAGATCGACACGCGCCTGCCACTCTGTTGCGTCCGAAGAAGCTTTTGTGTGGCCGTGTAGTGAAGGCGTTGCCATGTGTCTCTCCCGACAACTGGCCCGGGTGGGCGACCACCCCGTGTCCTAGTGGCGTCTGCGCGTCTCAAGACCGTTCGGCGGACTCCGATGCTTTCTGCGGATCATAGCGGCATAGACGTGTCTCAACCAGACGTTACCCGGCATAATCTCACCAATCTCCGTTGATCGCCATCCAGCACGCTGTCCCGGCGATGGCCGCGGTTTCGGCGCGCAATATGCGTGGGCCTAACGAGACAGGCACCGATGCCGGGTGGGCGCGGATCGCCGCTCGTTCTTCGTCGGTGAAGCCGCCTTCTGGTCCGGTGAGCAAAGCGGCAGGGCCTTTGTGGTCTTTGAACGCGTCAGACATGCACGTATCGCCCATCTCGTCGGCAAAAAATAGATGCCGTCCTTCCGGCCAGTTGCTCAGCAGCGTTTCAAGCTTCACGATCTCCTCCAACTGCGGGAGGACGGTGCGCCCGCATTGTTCGGCCGCCTCAATTATATGCGAGCGCAGACGGTCGAGGTTGAGCCGATCTACCACTGCCCGCGCCGTCAATGTGGGTTGGATCCGCGCCACGCCCAGTTCACAGGCCTTCTCGGCGATCAGGTCAATGCGCCCCTTCTTGATCGGAGCTGCGCACAGCCAGAAATCCGGAACATGCTCAAGGGGTTTCTTCTGTTCCACGCATTCGAGCATCAGGTCGCGTTTGCGGATGTCCCGCGCCCGTGTCACCCACTCACCATCACGCCCATTGAACAGCAATACAGGCTCGCCATCCTTCACGCGCATGACAGAGATCAGATAATGGGCGGGGTTGCCGTCTACCGGCACGTGTATGCCCGCCCCCAAAACTTCTTTCACGTACAGGCGCGGGGCACTGCGTGGCGGCCAGGCGGGCGTGGCGGGCATGATCGAGGCCTCTTTTACAATTCCGTTCCGGGTGAGCTTGTGGAAGCCCAGAACAGCTCTTTAAAGGAGCGGTGGAAAAAGGGCAGCCCTTCGACACGCCCAGAGGGATGGAGTGGTCATGAACGACAATATAGTCCCGGATAGCCAGGCGCGCGGCCTGATGGGGCTGTTGCCGCCTCGCATGCGGGATCTGGCGATGACGGCACGGCTCGACAGGCCCATCGGCTGGCAGTTGCTGTTCTGGCCTGGCGCCTGGGCCATCGCGCTTGCGGGGGATGGTCTGGACCATTGGCACATGATGCTGTGGTTTTTGGCGGGTAGCATCGCCATGCGGGGCGCGGGCTGCGTCTGGAACGATATCGTCGATCGTGATCTTGACCGGAAGGTCGCGCGCACGGCCAGCCGTCCGCTGGCGAGCGGACGCGTTTCTCTGACGCTCGCGGGTCTATGGATGGCGGCATTGTGCCTCGTCGCGATCGTCGTGCTGGTGCAGCTTCGCTGGCAGGCACAGATCGTTGCGCTTGGCAGTCTGGCGCTTGTGGCGGCTTATCCGTTCATGAAGCGCATCACCTGGTGGCCCCAAGTCTGGTTGGGCCTTGTCTTCAGCTGGGCGGCGCTGGTCGGCTGGGTTCAGATGGAGGGAGGGCTGAGCCTGGCAGGAGTTCTGCTGTACGCCGGCAGCATATGCTGGGTCGTTGGCTATGATAGCATTTACGCTCTCCTCGACCGGGAGGATGACGCGCTTGTTGGCATCAAGTCGAGCGCGCGGGCGATGGGCCGCCACGTACGCATCGGCGTCGCCGGTTTCTATGTTGGTGCGTTGACGCTGTGGGCCGGCGCAATCTGGCTTGCCCGGCCGAATCCGCTTGCGCTGGTGGCGCTGCTCCCCGTGACGGGGCACCTCGTGTGGCAGATCGCGACGTTGAAAGAGGACGGAACCGATCCGCTCCTCAAGTTCCGCTCAAACCGTTTTTCCGGTCTGCTGATGTTCGCGGCCTGTGTGGTGGTAGGCGCGAGTTGAAGGGACGTTCCCGATGCTGGCTGCGAGATCATCTACGCCGGTTGAGTAATGGAATGGCGATGCCGACAAGAATCAAGACCATGCCGACCAGATGATAGCCGTGCAACTCCTCACCGAGCAACAGCACGGCGAGTAGCGCGCCAACTAGTGGCTGCAGGCTCAGTATCTGGCTTGCCGCGCCCGGTCCGATTTCCCGCACCGCAAGGTTGTACAGGAAATAGGCGATGAGGGAGGCAAACACTGCGACATAGACCACGGCACCGACAACCGCGGGTGTAATGGGGATCACGTGGTCTCGCCATTCCAGCATCGCGGGTGGCAGCATCACGACGACGCCGACTAAAAAGATGAGTGTGATGAAGCTCGTTTGGTCGATCGCTGGCCGGATACGCAGCAGTACCGTGTAAAATGCCCACACCAGCGCGGCGCACGCCACCAGCACGTCACCCAGGCCAAACTGTAAGCCTGACAGTACTCCGGGGTCGGCGCGGCAGATGATGAGTACCGCCCCCACCGCAGCGATCGTTACGCCCGCAACCTCCTTGAGCGGCGGATGAAGTCCGAACAGGGCTGAGTTGATGGCGAGCACCAGTGCCGGGATACTCGCCTGGATCAGTAGTGCGTTGGTGGCGGTGGTGTGCTGAAGACCCGAATATAACAGCGCGTTGAAGGACCCCACGCCGACCAGGCCTAGCAACAGGATTCGCCACCAGCCCGCCCGGATTACCGGCCAGTCCTCTATAATTTTCCGCCATGCGAACGGCAGCAGGATCGCGCTGGCGAGGGTCCAGCGGCCGAGTGTGAGCGTGAAGGGGGGAATATCATTCCGTACCGCCCGTCCGATGATGGTGTTTCCTGTCCACAACAACAGGACAACCGCTAACATTCCGTAGACATAATGGCGAGCGAGGGGCTTCATTGTGGGCCAGGCCTTTGTTTCTACTCGGCGGCCAGCAGTTCCTCAGCGCCGCCCAGATCGACCGACACAAGACGGCTTACGCCCTTTTCTATCATGGTGACACCGAACAGCCGGTGCATGCGCGCCATGGTGACGGCATTGTGGGTAACGATGAGATAGCGGGTTTTCGTATCCTGCACCATATGGTCCAGCAAGTCGCAAAAACGCTCCACATTTGCATCGTCGAGCGGCGCGTCCACCTCGTCGAGCACGCAGATCGGCGCGGGGTTCGTGAGGAACAGCGCGAAGATGAGCGCGATAGCCGTCAGCGCCTGCTCGCCACCCGAAAGCAGCGTGAGCGTCGCCAGTTTCTTGCCCGGCGGCTGTGCCAGGATTTCGAGACCCGCCTCCAGCGGATCATCGCTTTCGATTAGTTCCAGGCGTGCTTGTCCGCCGTTGAACAGCGCGGTGAACAGGCGGCGGAAATGCTCATCCACCGCTTCGAATGCAGCGAGCAGCCTTTGCCGTCCCTCGCGGTTAAGGTGACCGATCGACCCGCGCAGCTGGTGGATCGCCTGCGTCAACTCGGCGCTTTCCGCCCGGCTGGTTTCCTGTTGCTGTTCCAGTTCCGCAAGCTCCTGCGCGGCGATCAGGTTGACAGGGCCGAGGCGCTCCCGCTCGGCGGCAAGGCGGTCGTGTTCGGTTTGCTCCGCCTGTGCCGCGCGAACGTCCGCGCTGGCAAAGCCCATCCTTTCGGGCAGCACCGGCGGCGGACATTCGAAGCGTTCGCCGCACAGCCTTCCGGTTTCGACGCGGTGAGCGACGGCGGCTTCGGCACGCGCTGCCGCCCCGGCGCGGGCCTCCCGAGCCAGGGATAGCGCCTCGCCCGCGAGCGTATGCACGGCTTCTGCGGAACGCAGCGCCGATTCAGCGGCGTTTTCTTCGTTCTGGGCCTCACTGGCGCGGTCGGCCAGAATGTGGCTTTCCGCGCTTAGTGTCTCCGTCTCGGCGGCCAGTATCTCGGGCCTGCCGTTCAGCGCGGCACGTTCTTCATTGATGACAGCTTCGCGCGCGGACATGTCGGCAAGCCGCTTGCCCGCCTCGCCTGATCGGGTCTTCCAGCGTCGTATGTCGCCTTCGGCTTCGGAAAGGCGAATCTGGTCTCCGGCGAGCGCACGTTCCGCAATCGCAGCGTCGGCCTGAAGACGGCTCGCCTGAGCATGCACGGCCTCGCCGGCCGCCGTCAGGCGTTCCACCAGGGCTCGCGTTTCGCCGCCATCTGGCATGACGGAAAATGCCGTGCGCGCGGTGTCCAGTTCCGCCTGGGCGGACGCGAGGTCTCTGAGCGCATCCTCTTCCCGGATCGTGATATCAGCGCGTCGGGCCGCCAGCCGCTCAATCTGCCCAGCGGCATCGTCGCGCACCCGGATCCTGTGAGCAATGTCACGGTCTGCCTCCGACAGCGTGGAGCGAAGGGTTCGGATTGCGGCTTCAGCCGCTGCTGCGGCCTCGGCGATAGCGGAGAGTGCGATCTCCGCCCTTTCCACCTCGCGCCGTCCCTGGGGTAACTGTCCCTCCAGGGTTTCCAGCCGGTTCGCGTGGATCAGACGCTGCGCGGTTGCTGCATTGGAGGCCTCGTCGCCGCCACGAGCCACGTATCCGTCCCATCGGCGCAGTTGCCCGTCAAGAGTCACCAGCCGTTGTCCTGTTGCAAGCAGCTGACCTTCGTCGCGCGTGACCACTGCGATCTGGGCCAGGCGACGGTCGAGCGCGGGTGGTGCAGTCACCCGTTCGGACAACGCTTGCGTCCCCCTGGGCAGTTGTGGATCACCTTCGATCCACTCGCCTCCCCCCCAGTGCCGTGCGGCGGCGCCATCGAGCCCGACTTCCAGCTCGTCGCCCAGTGCGGCGGCGAGGGCATGCTCATATCCCGGTGCTACCTTTACATGATCGATCAGCCGGTCCTTCTCTGACGTGCCGCTCGCGAGTGCGCGGCTAAGCGCCTTTACCTCGCTTTCGAGCGCGGAGAGAACGGCCCTGGCGGACGACAGCTCCGATTCGGCCTCCGATCGCGCGCGCGTTGCGGCGTCACGATCCGTCTCCGCCTGGATGAGCGCAGCCTCCGTCTTGTCCCGTCGCCGGTTCGCGTCGGCGAGGGCGGAGTCTGCCTCGTCACGCTGCCGCTCGAGCGGCTCGACCTGTGGCAGCGCCGCCAATTCCGCCGCCAGTCGTTCGGCAGTGTGCCGCGCGCGTTCGGTCCGGCCCTCCGCAGCAACCAGCGCCGCCTGCGCGACCCTGAGTTCGGCCTGTTCGCTTGCCTGCCTCGCCATCGCCTTGGCAAGCTCCAGTTCGACATTGCGGGCTTCTTCCTGCGCAGCGGCGATCTGGCCGGACATATCCGGCATACGCGCCTGTGCAGCGGTGATTCGATCCTTAATGGCCGTCACCTCGTCGGTCAGACGGGCGACGGCTTCGGCGGCATCCTGGGCGAGTTCGTCTTCACGCGCACGGTCCTCGACAAGCCGCCGCGCCTGCATGTCGAGATCGGCCAGACGGCGCAGGGCCTCCTCTTGTCGCACTTTCAACGCCGCTAGGCGGTGGCCGGCCTCGGTTGCGGCGTCGCGGGCCTTCTGCGCCATGGCGCGAGTGGTGGCGAGAACCTGTGTCGCCGCATTGACATGGGCGGAGGCCCCGATCTGCGCTTCCTGGGCCTGGGCGACATCGCCCTCGCGCGCGTCAGCTTCGTTGCGAGCGGCTGTCGCGGCGGCGTCGGCCTCACGCCAGCGGGCATAGAGTGATCGCGCCTCGGCCAGCCGGATCGATTCGGACAGGCGGGTGTAGCGCTCGGCGGCCTTCGCCTGCCGCCTGAGCGCACCTGCGCGGGCGTCCATGTCGGCCAGAATCTCGTCAAGCCGCGCAAGATTGGTTTCAGCAGCCCGCAGTTTGGATTCGGCGTCCTTGCGGCGCACATGAAGCCCCGCGATACCCGCGGCTTCCTCAAGCATCGCCCGGCGTTCCTGCGGGCGCGCCGCGATCACGGCGGCGATCTTGCCTTGGCTCACCAGCGCGGGACTGTGTGCGCCTGTGGCCGCGTCGGCAAAGATAAGTGCCACGTCCTTCGCCCGGACATCCCGGCCGTTGGCGCGATAGGCACTACCAGCGCCGCGCTCGATGCGTCGCACGACATCCAGCTCGCCGTCGGCTCCGATATCGATCGCTGGGGTGGTCTCGCCGGGCGCGATGCCTGCTTGCAGCATAACCTCGGCGAAGTCGCGTTGGGGGCGGGTCGCCGTCCCGGCAAAGATCACGTCCTCCATGCCGCTGCCGCGCATCGACCGTGCGCTCGCTTCGCCCATGACCCAACGGATCGCTTCCAGCAAATTGGACTTGCCGCAACCGTTCGGGCCGACGATGCCGGTCAGGCCGGGCTCAATTTTTAGTTCGGTGGGATCGACAAAGCTCTTGAACCCGGAAAGCTTCAGGCGGCGAATCTCCATCGCGGTCAGGCCCTCGCGCGGATGCCTGGCGGCACGGACGGGCTGGCGCGGTTGTTCAGACGCCTGCCTCCTTCAATTTGGCCTTCAGCGCGTCCCAAGTCGGGACGTTCTCCATCACCGATCCGTTCATCAGCAATGTCGGGGTGCCAGTGATCTCGTATTGATCGTTGGCTTTCTGGACCTGTCCGGCCAGCGTCTCGACCTTCTTTGGGTCGGTCAGACACTGACCGGCCTTTTCCTCCGATATGCCGCGCTGCTTTGCGAATTCGATAAGGCCGGCGAGCCGAGCCAGCGCGGTGAAACGCTGATCAAGCGGCTTTTCCATCGCGGTGCGATAGGCGTCCTCGCCCGCCGCCTGTATGGTCTGAAACATTTGCGGCTGGTAGGCAAAGAGCTGGTGCGAAAGTGCAAAAAACGGTTCCGGGCCGCTGCATCCGGCAAGCAGCGCCACCGTCATGTCGAGGGGGTCGCGCACATAGGGCCGAAACTCGAAACTCATTTTCCCGGTATCGACCATCGAGTCCAGTTCATTGGCAGATTTTTCGGAAAAGTCGGCACAATGCGAGCAGGTGAATGATCCGAACTCCACGATCCTGATCGCCGCTTCGGGATTGCCCTTGACGTAACCGCCTTCGGGCGTGGCGCGTACGGCATTGCTCCAACTCGTTCCTGCGGGGGGCGGCACTACTTCGCCTGCCTTCACGCCAGACGCGGCCGGTGCGTCTTTCTTGTCCCCGCATGCAGCCAGACCGAAGGAGAGCAGGGCAGGCAGGAGTATGAGGCATTTTTTCACGCGGGCAGCTCCGAAAAACATATTGGGGGCACGTGCCGAGACGCTAGATCAGTTTCGTGGCGCGGGCAACAGAGGGCGGAGGCTCGCCCAGTCATGAGCCGCCGTCAGCATGCCGTTGAGGAGAAACGAGGGCGTGCCCGTGACCTTGTCCTGTTCGACAGCCCGTTTCGTCATCGCCATCACAGTTTCCAGCGCCTTTGTATTGGACAAGCAGGTCTTGCTTTTCATGGCGGGGATGCCTCGTTCCACCATCAGCGCGATGAGACCGGTCTTGTCGGCGATGTCGATCAGGGTCTCGGTCTCGTTTTGGCCTTCGGGCTGCTGCTGCGTTGCCCGGTCATAAGTTTGAACCTCTCTGATCCAGCGGGGAAAGGCGGTAAAGATGGCCTCATGATCGCCGGTGAACCGGGCCGCGCCCCCGCACCGGGCGAGCAACGCAGCGGTAAGGTCATAGGGGTCCCGCACGAGATTGCGCACCTCTATCGCGATCACGCCTCGCGTCACCCATCCGGATTTCAGCGGCTGCGTGGCCTCCGCCACGAACTGGGCGCAGTGGGAACAGGTGTAGCTGACATACTCGATGAGGCGCGTCTTTGCGCCTGGATTACCGATAACGAATGCGCCCTGCGGTGTCGTGGTGACGGTACGGCTCCAGTCTCTGCCCGGCGCCGCCTGCAGGGCGGCGGGAAAGAGGAGGAAGCCGATGAACAGCAAAAGGGGTCGGATCACTGGGGCCTCGCTTGCGATATGATGGGGACGGGGTGTTTGGAACTCCAATATTCGTTCCTGCGGGGTTTGTCGAAGGCTCTGATACGTCGTTCCCAGCGCCCGTTTGTCTAAACCCTTGCCTTGCACCCCTGGACTGTGCAGACGCTGCGCAGTTTCAAGAGCGAGCAGCATCCTTGTCCGACGCCCAAGATCATAGCCTTTCAACCGTTACCCCCGAAAGGGGATTGGAGGGTGCTTCGTCTGCCCGTTCCCCGAGCATTGCCGCACCCTTGCGTATCCCTCTGTTCCGCCGGATTTGGGTAGCGAGCCTGTTGTCCAACCTTGGCTTCACGTTGATGTCGGTCGGCGCGGGGTGGACAATGACGGTGCTGACACCGGCGGCGGACATGGTCGCGCTGGTTCAGACTGCAATCATGCTACCCCTCATGCTGTTTTCCCTCGGTGCGGGTGCGATCGCCGATATGTATGACCGCCGCAAGGTCGGACTGGCCGCATTGTGTCTGTCGCTCACCGCCTCGGCAGGACTTGCCGCGATGGCGATGGCAGGGCTCGTCACGCCCTGGACCCTTTTGGGGTTCTGCTTTCTTATCGGGGGCGGAATGGCGTTGTTCCAGCCCGCCTGGCAGGCATCGGTCAGCGAGCAGGTGTCGCCGAACATCTTGCCGCAAGCGGTTGCGTTGAACTCCATCAGTTTCAATATCGCCCGGAGCTTCGGCCCCGCCGTAGGTGGGCTTGTGGTGGCGGCTGCGGGCGCAGCCGCTTCCTTTTCGGCGACCGCTCTCCTCTACATTCCGCTCTTCGCGGTTATGCTCGCGTGGCGCCGCGTGCCCGTGCCCTCGCGCCTGCCGCCCGAAAGGATCGACCGGGCGGTCAGCGCGGGCGTGCGCTATGCCCTTTATTCGCACCCGATCCGGACGGTCATGATTCGTGCGTTTGTCATGGGGACGGCGGGCGGCTCGGTCTCTGCCCTGATGCCGCTGGTCGCCCGCGATCTGGTTGACGGCGGCGCACAGGTTTACGGTGTCCTGTTGGGGGCTTATGGCGTCGGCTCCGTATTCGGCGCACTCTGTATTTCGCGGCTACGCCGACATCTCGGCATCGAACAGGCCGTGTCCCTTTCGGCGCTGATAATGGCTGTGTGCGTCGCCATAGTAGGCATAAGCCACACGGTGCTGCTGTCCGTGGTCGCATTGATCGGCGCGGGCGTGGGCTGGATGATTGCGCTTACCTTGTTCAACGTTACGGTTCAGATGGCGGTGCCGCGCTGGGTTACGGGGCGATCACTTGCAGCGTATCAGGCTGCGGTGGCAGGCGGCATGGCCGTCGGCAGCTGGCTATGGGGTCATGTTGCCCAATCCCATGGTGTGTCGGCCGCGTTGCTGGCTTCGGCTTTCGCGCTCGTCGCCAGCGCAGGGCTGGCGTTTGTCTGGAGGGTGCCTGAAGTTGCAGAGGCCGATCGCGAGACGCTGGATTTGGCCGATCCGGAGGTGGCCCTGGCCGTCACGGCTCGTAGCGGTCCCATCATCATCGAGATCGAGTATCGCATCGCGCCGGAGGACGCGCGCGACTTCTATAAGCAGATGCTAGCCGTGCGGGCCATGCGCCTGAGGAACGGCGCTTTCGGATGGTCGATAGCCCGCGATGTTGGTGCGCCAGACCATTGGATAGAACGGTATCACTTCCCCACATGGCTGGACTATCTTCGCAACCGTAGTCGCAACACACCCGAGGAAATCGCAATCCTGGAGCTTGCCCGCCGCTATCATCGCGACGGTCCGAATCAGACGGTACGGCGCCTGTTGGAACGGCCGTTCGGCTCCGTCAGATGGACCGAGGACGCCCCCGACTGGGGTGAGGGCGTGACCCAAACGCGATCCTGATCACCGTGCAGGGGAGGGGGCGACCATTATGCCCTTGCGTGTAAGGACATGAGCAGTCCTCAAAGATCATGCACACCCGCCAGCAGCCGCTGCGCCTGGATGAGATGCGGCCGGTCGACCATCTTTCCGTTAAGCTGGGCAACACCGAGAGCGGGATTGTCCCGGAACAGCGCAACAACTGCGCGCGCGTGGGCGATTTCGGCTTCTGTCGGAGTGAAGGCGGCATTGATCGTCGCGACCTGTAGCGGATGAATAGCCATCATGCCGGTAAAGCCGTCTCGTCTGCCGCGAGCGGCATAGGCTGCAAGCCCCTCGCTATCCGCAATCGCCGGAAAGACGGTGTCTATTGCGGGAACGCCGGCAGCGTGGGCCGCAAACAGGGTAAGGCTGCGCGCCAGTTCATAGGGCGGGGTATAGCGGCCATCATCCTCGCGCGCGGAAACAGCGCCGATCGCGGCGGGAAGATCTTCCGCGCCCCATGTCAATCCGCACAGATGCTGCTTCACGTCCGCATAACTGCCGAACTGAAAGATCGCAGCCGGGGTCTCGGTAGCGATAGGCAGGATCGGCACAGCGGCCTCGCCCATCATCGCCGCAAGCCGCAACACACTCTGCGCGCCT
>DASULD010000128.1:0-25906 GCA_036278355.1 Sphingobium sp. | reverse complement strand
GGACGGAAGCGGGGTCGCGTTGCCATTGCGGAGTGCGACTCAGGCTGCTACCCGGCGCCCGGTCATCATCCTCTGCGAAGAAGAGTCGCTTCATGGTCCCGCGCTATGCCCGTCCGCAAATGTCCGCAATCTGGGAGCCGGAAAACCGATTCCGCATCTGGTTCGAGATTGAAGCCCATGCGACGGACGCTCTCGCCGATCTGGGGGTGGTGCCGAGGTCTGCGGCGGATGCGCTGTGGCGCTGGTGGGCAACTTCGCCCGCGATCGACGTGCCCGCTATCGACGCGATCGAGGCTGTCACCAAGCATGATGTCATCGCCTTCCTCACCTGGGTGGCGGAACAAGTGGGAGATGACGCGCGCTTCATGCATCAGGGCATGACCAGTTCCGACGTTCTGGATACCTGCTTTGCGGTCCAGCTTACGCAGGCGTCGGACATATTGCTCGCCGATCTCGACACGTTGCTGGAAGCGATCAAGGGCCGTGCGTTCGAGCACAGGATGACCCCCACCATAGGACGCAGCCACGGCATACACGCCGAACCGGTCACCTTCGGCCTGAAGCTGGCGGAGGCCTATGCCGAGTTTTCCCGATGCCGGGAACGCCTCGTCGCGGCGCGCAAGGACATCGCGACCTGCGCCATCTCCGGCGCGGTCGGCACTTTCGCCAATATCGACCCGAGGGTGGAGGAGCATGTCGCGGCCAGGCTCGGCCTTTCGGTGGAGCCCGTCTCGACGCAGGTGATCCCGCGCGACCGGCACGCGATGTTTTTCGCGACACTGGGGGTTGTCGCCAGCTCGGTCGAGCGCCTGGCCGTGGAGGTTCGCCACTTGCAGCGCACCGAAGTGCTGGAGGCGGAGGAGTATTTCTCGCCGGGGCAAAAAGGCAGTTCGGCGATGCCGCACAAGCGCAACCCGGTGCTTACGGAAAATCTCACCGGCCTTGCCCGCATGGTCCGTTCCTGTGCCCTGCCGGCAATGGAAAATGTGGCGCTGTGGCATGAGCGGGATATTTCGCACAGTTCGGTCGAGCGCTTCATCGGCCCGGATGCGACGATTACCCTCGACTTTGCGCTGGCGCGTCTCACCGGGGTCATCGACAAGCTGCTCGTCTACCCGCAACGCATGCAGAAGAATCTCGACCGCATGGGGGGCCTGGTCCATTCGCAACGCGTGCTGCTTGCGCTGACGCAGGCAGGGGTGAGCCGCGAAGACTCCTATCGGCTGGTCCAGCGCAACGCGATGAAGGTTTGGGAATCGGACGGCACGCTCTCACTCATGGAATTGCTGAAAGCCGATGCCGAAGTGACGGCGGCGCTAAGCCCGCAGGAGATCGAGGAAAAGTTCAACCTCGATTATCACTACAGGCATGTGGACACGATCTTCGCCCGCGTTTTCGGGGAGTAGCCGCTTCGTCGCCACGCGAAAGAAGCGGCCGTTGCGCCTTCGATCCTGACGAAAAGGGGGCAGCGCACGGACGCCGCCCCTGTTGAGATCATCATCCGCGCAGCCGAGCAGCGTGCTTGCGCCGGCTGCCCTGCGAGCACGCCAGCGTTCAGCGCGTCCTTCCAAAGATTTTACGTCTGAATGGCGTCGCTGGCTGAAACCGCCGCAGGCAATCGGGCGAAGCCGACCGATCTCACACCAATCCGTCACGAAAAAGTGAGTGGTTTCCGGCGCAGTTACCAAATCTCAAACCTTTCACCCTACACGCCATCCCAAACGAGAATATCCAAAAGGAATTTGCTGTGCCCAAAGGTCTGAAAATAACAGCCAAGATGGCGATGGCGTTTGCGGCGCTTTTGATGCTGCTGGCGGCGATCGGCCTGTTCGCCGTGATCAAGATCGGAGAGGTTAACAAACTGTCGAGCGAGATGCGGTCGCGTACCCTGCCCGCCACGCAGCTGATTGGCGATCTGCACGCCTATACGTCGCAGTACCGCATCCAGCAGAGCGGGCATATCGTCGCTCCTACTCCTGAAGCCAAGGCGAAGGCGGAAAAGATGCTGCGCAACGCCAGCAGCGCCATTTCGGGAATGATGGACGATTATGAACCCCTGCTCGTCAGCAGCGAGCAGAAGGCGTTGTTCGGGGAGCTCCGGAAAAACTGGACGCAGTATAATGAATTGACGGACCGCATGATCGCGCTTTCCAATTCCAACGATCCCGCGGCGAGCCAGATGTTCGAAGGCGAAGGCCTCGACATGTTCTACACCGTCGAGGACAGCATCCTGCAACTGATCGAACTCAATGTGAAAAACGGTCAGGCCATCAGCAGCAAGAGCGAAGAAATCTATGCGCATTCGCGCCAGATGCTGATCGGCGCGATCGGGGTGGGCCTGGTTGCCGCGCTGGTTCTTTCGGCGCTGCTGATGCACACGATCGCGTCGCCGGTCAAGAAAATGGCCGCTTCCGTCAGCCGCCTCGTCGAAGGCGATATGACCGTCCAAGTGCCCGGCATGAACCGGAAGGATGAACTGGGCAGCCTCGCCCGCGCGCTCGACAGTTTCAAGGCTCTGTTCGCCGCGGACAAAGAACGCGCCGAGGCAGAGGCGCGTCGCGCGCACGAAACACAAGCGACCATCGAGGCGATCGGCAACGGGCTTGCCACCCTCGCCAAGGGTCAGCTCACCCACCGCGTCGACGAGAACGCCAGCGGCCCGCTTGCGCAGCTCCACCGCGATTACAATGACGCGGTATCGCACCTGCTCGATGCGATGATCGAGATTGTCGAAGGGTGCAACACCATCCGCAACGGCACCAACGAGATCGCACAGGCGTCTTCCGACCTGTCGCTGCGCACAGAGCGTCAGGCGGAGTCGCTGGCTCATACGTCCAAGACGCTCGGCGAGTTCACGGACTCGGTCAAGATCGCCGCAGACAATGCCCGTCAGACAAGCGCCCGCCTCGCCGTCGCTCGCGAATCGGCGGAACGGGTCGACGAAACGGCCAAGCGCGCAGTGATCGCGATGCGCAACATCCAGGCCTCATCCAAGGAGATGAACGAAATCATCTCCACCATCGACGGCCTGGCTTTCCAGACCAACCTGCTCGCGCTCAACGCGGGCGTCGAGGCGGCCCGCGCGGGTGCGTCGGGCGCCGGTTTCGCGGTGGTCGCGACCGAAGTGCGGCATCTTGCGCAGCGTTCGGCCGAAGCGGCGAACTCGATCCGGCAACTCGTCGCCACCTCCAGCGCCCAGATCACCGAGGGCGTGTCGCTCGTCGAGAACAGTGGCGAGGCATTGCGCCAGATCGTGACTGAGGTGACCGAGGTCTCGGACCTGATGGACGAGATCGCACAGGCGGCAGTGCGTCAGGCGACAAGCCTTACCGAAATTTCGGACATGGTGACCGCGATGGACACCACTACGCAGCAGAACGCAGCGATGGTGGAGGAAAGCACGGCCAGCTCGCGCAATCTGAACGCCGAAACCGAACGCCTGTTCGATCAGCTCTCCGTCTTCGAACTCGGCCGCAAGATCGGTTACACCGGAGGTATGGCGCCGGACGCCCCCGCTGGCGGCATGGATCAGGAGATCCGACGTGCCGAACCACGGCCCGTTCCTCTGAGCCACGGCAATCTGGCGCTTCGCATGGATGAGGACGACTGGAGCGAGTTCTGATCGTTCCTTCCCAACCCGTCACCTGCAACCGTCACGACCCGGTGCGTTATCGCACCGGGTCGTTGCATTTGGCAGCAAAGCGCAAACATCGGACGCAACCGTCTCTAATCAATGATTTAAAGAAAAAATTTACTATAGAAATCAACAAGACGTTATTCGGCTTGTCCTATGACAACAATCATCGTTGAACCTTCACGATAACATGAAACAAGAAGAAGGAATGAAGAACAATGTTGAAGTTCGCAAGCAAATGTGCCGTCGCCACTGCTGCACTTCTGGTTAGCGTCCCTGTTTTCGCTCAACCTGCCGGCTGGCAGCAGTCCGTCGCCCGCCTGGTCGCTTCCAAGCAGACCTATCCGCGTGCGGCGCAGATGCGGGGCGATGAGGGCACAGTGAAGGTCAAGGTCTATGTCAGCGCTTCCGGCGCGGTTGAGAAGACCGAGATGGTCGCGCCATCGGGTTCTACGGTGCTGGACCGCGACGCCCTGGCCCTGCCTCAGAAGATCGGCAATTTCCCGGCCCCTCCGGGCGGCGCGGCTGTCATCGTCCTGCCGCTGACCTACAAGCTGATGTAATCATTGCAACTCGCTACCCGGTTTCGGCCCGCCCCCGACGTCACATATGACTTGTGACGGCGGCCCGGCGGGCCAAACGCATTTTGTATGCGCGAGTCTTCATTTTGAGGGTCTCGGGATATTTCCATCCAGCGCAAAAATGCTCTAAGCTCGGTCCCAGGTTGAGGGTCCAGCATGAACTTTGTGAGAACGGCATTCTGGGTAACGGTCGCGGTGGCACTGGCGCTGTTCGCCAAGGCTAACTGGATCGTGGCGCCGACCTATTCCGGATATGTGCCGGTGAAGCTGTGGGGCGATATCATCATCGAGACGCGCCTGCCGGTGCTGATCGTCCTTGCGTTCCTGCTTGGCCTTGTTCCTACATGGCTATGGGCGCGCGCGGTCAAGTGGCAGTTGCGCCGCAAGCTGGCCAGCGCCGAACGGGCTCTGGAAAGCTGCATCCAGGGGCAGGCAGCGGTCACATCCGAACAACCCCGCTCCGGAACCCTGCCTGACGTCTCGAACGCGGGCATACCATGACCAGTCCACTCTATATCGCCATAGATACCCCTGACCTTGCGCGGGCGCAGCGCCTGGTGCAGCGCGTCCGCAATCACATCGGCGGCGTGAAGCTGGGCCTGGAGTTTTTCTGCGCCAATGGCCATCACGGCGTATACGAGATGGCAAAGAACGGGCTTCCGATCTTCCTCGACCTGAAGCTGCACGACATTCCCAATACCGTGGCCAAGGCGGTCCATGCGCTGCACGTGCTGGAACCGGCGATCCTCACCGTGCATGCCGCCGGCGGGCGCGCCATGCTGGAGGACGCGAAGGCGGCGGCCAACAGTACGACAAAGGTTGTTGCCGTAACGGTGCTCACGAGCCTCGACGCCTCCGATCTTTGCGACATCGGCGTCGCGGGTGCCGCAACCGCACAAGTCGAACGCCTGGCCGATCTTGCGCGCGAGGCCGGGCTCGACGGCATCGTTTGTTCGGGCCGGGAAGTGGCGGCGGTGCGTGAGCGCTGGCCGGACGGATATTTCGTCGTACCCGGCGTGCGTCCCGCCAACGGCAGGATGGGTGACCAGAAGCGGGCGGTGACGCCGCGCTCCGCGATCGACGCGGGGGCGTCCATCATCGTCGTCGGCCGCCCGATCACCGAAGCCAACGACCCCGACCTTGCCGCCCGCGAAATAGAGGCAACGCTCTGACGTTTCCCTCACCGGCCCAATACCGCTAAGCCGGGCGCCATGTCCCGAATCGCCATCAAGATATGCGGCCTGTCCACGCCCGAAACGCTGGATGCGGCGATCGGCGCCGGCGCCGACCATGTGGGCTTTGTCCATTTTGCAAAAAGCCCCCGCCATGTCGACGCGGACCGGATGGCGCAGCTTGCCGCGCGCGTGCCTGGGCATGTCAGGAAGGTAGCGGTCGTCGTAAACCCCGAGGAGGCCGTCATCGACCTGCTCATGCGCGCGGTCGCGCCCGATGCCTTCCAGTTTCACGGCAACGAAGCACCCGAACGGCTGGCGGCGATCCGTGCGCGGTATCCCCGCGTCCATCTTTGGAAAGCAGTGCCGGTAAAAACGCGCGCCGATATCGACGCCTCCAACCTCCATCGCGGCGTTGCGGACCTCCTGCTGTTCGATGCAAAGACGCCCGATCACGCCGATCTTCCCGGCGGCATGGGGCTTCGGTTCGACTGGAAACTGCTCGACGGGCATGATCAGCGTGGCGCCTGGGGATTGTCGGGCGGGCTCGATGCCGCCAATGTGGCGGATGCGATCCGCATCACCCGGACGCCGCTCGTGGACGTATCTTCGGGCGTAGAGCGCGCGCCGGGCGTCAAGGATGTGGACAAGATCGCCGCCTTCTGCCAAGCGGTTCGCGCATTCTGAACCCGCTCGTGTCAAGCACAGTCGAGACACGCGGCGCCACGCTTCTCGGCATCGCTCGAAGCGAACGGAATAATGGTAGACAATGACTCTTCAGCCAAACTCGCTTCGCACCCAACCCGATGAGCGCGGGCATTTCGGCCAGTTCGGCGGGCGTTACGTCGCCGAAACGCTGATGCCGCTGATCCTCGAACTGGAAAAGGAATACCGGAAGGCGAAGGCCGATCCGGAATTCCAGCAAGAGTTCGACTATCTGCTGGCCCAATATGTCGGAAGGCCAAACCCGCTTTATTATGCCGAGCGTCTGACGCGGGAACTGGGCGGCGCAAAAATCTATCTTAAACGCGAGGAACTGAACCACACCGGCGCGCACAAGATCAACAATTGCATCGGCCAGATCCTGCTTGCCAGGCGCATGGGCAAGACGCGCATCATCGCAGAGACCGGCGCGGGCCAGCACGGCGTCGCCACCGCGACCGTCGCAGCCCTCTTCAACATCCCGTGCACCATCTTCATGGGCGCGGTTGATGTCGAGCGACAGCAGCCCAATGTGTTCCGCATGAAGCTGCTGGGCGCCGAGGTGCGCGCGGTGGAATCGGGCAGCCGGACGCTGAAGGACGCAATGAATGAGGCGTTGCGGGATTGGGTCGCCAATGTCCACGATACCTTCTACATCATCGGTACGGTGGCTGGGCCGCATCCCTATCCCGAGCTGGTACGCGATTTTCAGAGCGTGATCGGCCGCGAGACCCGTGAGCAGATTCTGGCTGCGGAAGGCCGTCTACCCGACATGCTGATCGCCGCAGTGGGGGGCGGTTCGAACGCCATCGGCCTGTTCCACCCGTTCCTTGATGACAAGGACGTCGAGATCGTCGGGGTGGAGGCTGCGGGCTTTGGACTTGATACCGGGCAACATGCGGCAAGCATAGCGGGTGGCGCGCCGGGGGTCCTCCACGGCAACAAGACATTCCTGTTGCAGGACGAGGATGGTCAGATCGCCGAGGCGCACAGCATTTCGGCAGGACTGGATTATCCGGGTATCGGACCGGAACATGCCTGGCTGCACGAAATCGGCCGCGTGCGTTATGAACCGGTGACCGATGACGAGGCCTTGACCGCGTTCCAGAAACTGTGCCGGCTGGAAGGTATCATCCCCGCGCTGGAGTCGAGCCACGCTCTCGCGGCGGTCGAGAAAATTGCACCGGCCATGGGCAAGGACAAGATCATCGTCGTCAATCTCTCCGGGCGGGGCGACAAGGACATCTTCACCGTCGCCAAGGCGCTGGGGGTGGAGATATGAGCGGCGACCGCATTGCCTCCACCTTCGCCCGATGCAGGGAGCAGCACCGTGCGGCTCTCGTCTGTTTTGTCACCGGCGGCGACCCGTCGCCGGCCGATACGGCCGCTGTTCTGGATGCCCTGGTCGAGGGCGGAGCGGACCTGATCGAGCTCGGCATGCCGTTCACCGACCCGATGGCGGACGGCCCCGCGATTCAGGCCGCGAACCTGCGGGCGCTCGGCATGGGAACGACCACCCGTGATATTCTCACCATTGCCGCCGCCTTTCGCGCGCGGCACCCGGACGTGCCGCTGATCCTGATGGGTTATGTCAATCCGATGATCCGGCGCGGGGCGGACTGGTTCGCGCAGGCCGTTGCGCAAGCCGGCGTTGACGGCGTGATCTGTGTCGACCTGCCACCGGAGGAGGATCCGGAAATGGGTCCCTCGCTGCGCGGTGCGGGCGTTCATCCTATCCGGCTCGCCACCCCGACGACCGATGCCGCACGCCTTCCAGCCGTACTGGAAGGCAGTGGCGGGTTTCTCTATTATGTCTCGGTTGCGGGCATCACCGGCAAGCAGCAGGCGGCGCAGGCCAGCATCGAGCAGGCACTCACGCATCTCAGGTCCGGCACGAGCCTGCCGATAGCCGTTGGCTTCGGCGTGCGCACCCCCGCACAGGCCCGGGCCATCGGCGAGGTCGCGGACGGTGTGGTCGTAGGGTCGGCCATTGTCGACATCGTAGGGAAACACGGCAGCGACTGCGCGCCGCATGTGAAGGAATATGTCGCGTCGCTGCGCGCCGCGCTTGCTGAAAGGGAAACGGTCCGATGAGCTGGCTCCACCGGGTACGAAAGGCCATCCCGTTCATTGCCAGGAAAGAACAGGGTCCGGACAATCTCTGGCACAAATGTCCGGGTTGCGGCCAGATGATCTTCACGCGGGAGTGGGAGGAAAATCTCTCGGTCTGCCCGAAATGCGACCATCATGGCCGCATCGGTCCCAGCGAACGCTTTATTCAGATTTTCGATGAGGAAAAATACATCGCCCTCCCCGTGCCCAGCGTGCGTGAGGACCCCCTCAAGTTTCGCGACACGAAGAAATATGCGGACCGCATCAGGGCGGCGCGCGCCGCGACCGGGGATCAGGATGCGCTGATCAACGCCCACGGCAAGATCGGCGGCCGTACTATCGTCGTCGGCGTGCAGAATTTCGCCTATATGGGCGGATCAATGGGCGTTGCCGTAGGCGCAGCCTTCATCCAGGGTGTCGAAGAGGCCATCAGGCAAAAGGCGCCCTATGTGATCTTCACGGCGGCCGGGGGCGCGCGGATGCAGGAGGGCATTCTTTCCCTGATGCAGATGCCCCGCGCGACGGTCGCGATCCAGAAGCTGCACGACGCCGGTCTCCCCTATATTGTCGTGCTGACGGACCCGACCACAGGGGGCGTGACGGCAAGCTACGCGATGCTTGGCGATGTCCAGATCGCCGAGCCAAATGCCCTGATCGGGTTTGCAGGGCAACGGGTGATCGAGAACACGATCAGGGAAAAGCTGCCTGAGGGCTTTCAGCGCGCCGAGTATCTCCTCGCCCATGGCATGATCGACATGGTCGTGCACCGCAAGGACATGAAGGAGCGGATCGCGCAGGTTGCGGCCTATCTTATGCCGCGCAAGGCGGCATAACGATTCGTTCGGGCTGAGCCGCAATCTTCCTGCTACAATAAAGACAACCGGAGCGATGGATCAGTGAATGCCCGACCACGCCGTTTCTGATGATCCAGCCGTACAGGAACAGCTGGACCGGCTGACCCACCTCTCGCCCGGTGCGGACATATTGGGGCTGGAGCGCATAACGCGACTGCTCTCCCGCCTGGACGATCCGCATCGGGCATTGCCGCCGGTCTTTCACGTTGCCGGAACCAATGGCAAGGGATCGACCTGCGCCTTCCTGCGCGCCGCCCTGGAGGCAGATGGAAGAAGCGTCCACGTCTACACCTCCCCGCATCTGGTCCGGTTCAACGAACGCATCCGTCTTAATGATGTGCTGATCGACGATGCCCGCCTCGCACGCTATCTTGAAAGGGTCCTGGACGCGGCCGGGGACATCGGCCCCAGCTTCTTCGAGGCGACCACGGCCGCTGCCTTCCTTGCCTTTGCCGAACATCCGGCCGACGCCTGCATCGTGGAGGTGGGTCTGGGCGGGCGGCTCGATGCAACCAACGTCATCCCTGCCCCTGCCATCTGCGGCATCGCGCAGCTCGGCGTCGATCATCAGGCGTTTCTGGGAAGCCGGATCACGCAGATCGCGGCCGAAAAGGCGGGCATCGCCAAAAGCGGCGTCCCGCTGGTGACGCTCGATTACGATCCCGAGGTCACCGCCGTCATCGCTGAGCAGGCCGCGGTCGCCGGCGCGCACGTGCTGGCCAAGGGGGCCGCGTGGGATGCGGCCGTCTACCGCGAGCGGCTGCACTATCGCGATGAGAACGGGCGGATGGACACGCCGCTGCCCCGCCTTCCCGGTCCGCACCAGTCGTTGAACGCCGCGCTTGCGCTGGCAATGCTGCGTCATCAGCACGCGGTGGCCGTCAGTGAACCGGCGTTGAAGGCGGCGCCCTTGTGGGCGACCTGGCCGGCCCGGCTGCAACGCCTGACAGAAGGGCCGCTGTTCGATCGACTGGGCGGCGGGGACCTGCACGTTTGGCTCGACGGGGGGCACAATCCGGCGGCGGGGGCGATGCTCGGCGGCTTCTTCGATGCTACCCGGATGGAAGGAGGAAAGCTTTCCCTGCTGGTGGGAATGCTGGCAAACAAGGACCTGGCCGGTTTCCTCACGCCGCTCCGGGAGCGGATCGGCCATATTCACAGCGTTCCTGTCGCGGGCCACGATTGCCATCCGCCTGAAACATTCTCCGTGCTCGCTCGCCGGTGGGGCGTACCGCACAGCGCGCATACCGACATCGGCGCGGCGGCAGACGCGATCGGCCAGGCAGAACGAACACCGCTGCTCATCACTGGTTCGCTTTATCTCGCCGGAGAGGTGTTGCGAATGAACGCGCAGTTGCCCGACTGATCCGGACGCCTGATAGTTATTGCAAATCATTATCATTTATGCGTAACTGGCTTCCCGAGGAAAGGAGCCAGCCTATGACCGCCCATCAGCCCCAGTTACCCGAGGCCGGAACCGATCCAAGACGCGGCGAAGCTAGAACCGGCGCCGCAGCGCCTGCGCAGCTGTTCTTCTTGCGCATCGTCCGGCTCATGGCGACGGGAGGTATCGATGATGCGCGGGCCGCCACCCTGTTGCTGGGGCGGTTTGGCCGTGCATATCGCCGTCCTCTGATTCTGACGCGGGCGCTCGTGCTGGAACTGGCCCGTACATCCCACAGGAAAATCACGCTCGCATCCCCTTGCTGCCACCGAATCACAAGCGATGAGGTCGTGATCTTGCGGGCGATCGGGCGTGGAGACGGCCAGTTTCGTCAGCGCCACGAGGATGCGTGCCGGTTGCTGGATCGGGACAACGCACTGGGAGCCGCGACATGTTTCCAGGCGGTCGGAGAATGCTTTGCCGACCTCGGCCTCAGGCTCGACTAATCGCCTGCCGTCCCTGCCGCACCCATTCCAGCACGCAGAGCACGACAGCCACCCCACCCAGCGCCGTGGTAAACAGGAAGACCGGGTAGTATCCCTCTGTCTCGATCATCTTGCCAAGCGCGCCGCGCCCCAACGTACCGACGAGGAAGGTAAGGGAAGAGAGCAAGGCATACTGCACGGCGCTGTACCCCTTGGACGTGATCGACGAGAGATACGCGACAAGAGCCGCACCCGCGATGCCCCCGGCGATATTTTCTCCGCCGATCGCAACCATCAGCCGGGCGAGCCGGGCGTCACCGCCGACATGTTCCACTATCCAGCCGAAGCCAGTCACCCGCGAAACCATGTCCATGCCTGCTCCGCCCATCGCCAGGTCCGCGTAGAGCAGATTGGTGAGCGCGGCGGCAAACGCACCCAGCGTCAATACCGCCATGCGGCCAATGACGGCGAACAGCATGCCGCCGATCGCGACGCCGAGCATCAGCGCGCCTACGCCGAAGAACTTGGACGCCACGGCAACCTCGCTCTTGGTATAGCCCAGCGCGTCAAGATAGAACGGATAGGCGAACGTGCCCCAGATCGTGTCGGTGATCCGATAGGACAGCACGAGCGCGAGCACGAGGATCGCGGCCAAACCAAGGCGGCCCATGATCTCGGTCAGCGGCAATATGAGCGCGCGGTAGCCATGATCTATCAACGTATCAGACCAGTGGCTACGCGGGAGCGGCTGTGACAGCACATGCTGGCCTCGCCGCTGCATCACCGCCAGCAGTGCGGCGATGACCGATGGAATCACCACCGTTGCGATCACGATGATCGGCCCCTGGGTACTCACGAACTCGACAGAATCCGGCCGGTTTTCCGGATCGGCGCCGAGCGAACGCACCATGAATTGCAAAACATTGGCCAGCGCCCACAGCCAGAGCAAGCCGACCGCGCCCAGAGCCATTGCGCGGACGCGCGGCTCAAGCTCACCGGGCTGGCGGAGTTCCTCGACGGTCTCCACCAGCGCGCCTGCCCGCTCGTTTTCAGGTGCGAAGATCGTGACGATGCCGAGGCACAACAGGATCGCACCCATCAGGGCATAAACTGCGGGCCAGCCGAAGCGGTCCGCGAGAAACAGCGCCAGCGCACCTCCGACCAGCACGGCCGCGCGGTAACCGAGCTGATAAACGGTCGAGAGGGTGTCGAGCGTCGCGGTCTCATCGGCGACATCGACGCGCCAGGCATCGACCACCACATCCTGCGTGGCGGACGCAAACGCGCCAATGCCTGCAAATAACGAGAACAGCCCAATCGCCCCCTTCGGGTCGAGCGAGGAAAGCAGGACCATGATGCCACCCAGCAGGAACTGGGCAAGGATGATCCATTGCTTGCGTTTGCCAAGGCGCCTCAGGCCGGGCAGCGATATCCGGTCCACCAGCGGCGACCAGAGAAACTTGAATGCATAGGCAAGCCCGATGAGCGAAAACACGCCCATCGTTTCAAGATCGACCTGCGCGTCGGAAAGCCACGCATAGAGGGTTCCAAGCAACAGCGCATAGGGCAGCGCCGAAGAAAAGCCGAACAGGGCCATATAGGCGGTTTTGGGATGACGAATGGACCGGCCAAAGCGCCGTACTCCACCGATGAATCCATCGCGTTCGTCCACCGTGATATTTGTGGCCACCGTACCATCCTCCCGCCGTTGCCCATCTTGTAGCGGCTTGCGCGGACCACGCCAGTGCGGAAGCGACAACCGGTTGTCAGCAGGGCGAGAGTCGGGCATGGGCGACGCATGAAGCCCCCGCACAAGTCCGGTCCCTCCCGCCGACCCAGACCATCCCGGAATGGTCCAGGAGCGCCCCGGTCACGAGAGGGCGGATCCGAAGCTGCCAAGCAGCGTACGCCGATGGGGCCTAAAGCCGCCGATCAGCCCCAGCGGATCGCCAAGCTGCTCGCCCGTGCGGGAGTCGCATCCCGCCGTGAAGTCGAACGAATGATCGCCGAGGGCCGCATCTCCATCGACGGAGTGCCGATTGACACACCCGCGACGCTGCTCGTCTCGCTCAAGGGCGTGGCGGTGGACGGCGCGCCCGTAGCCGAAGCAGAGGCGCCTCGCCTGTTCCTGTTCCACAAGCCGGCCGGTTGCCTGACAACGGAGCGCGACCCGGCGGGGCGACCAACAATCTACGACAGACTGCCAAAGAGCGGACTTCCGCGCCTGATGCCGGTCGGCAGGCTCGACATGAATACCGAAGGTCTGCTGTTGCTCACCAATGACGGCGAACTCAAGCGCGCACTAGAACTGCCCGCCAACGGCGTCGAGCGCACATATCGCGCGCGCGCGTTCGGCGTGGTCAGCCAGGCGCAGCTCGAAGCGCTCATCGAAGGAGTGGAGATCGACGGCATGCGCTACGGCCGGATCGACGCCAATCTGGAACGGCGGACCGGGCGCAATCAGTGGATCGAAATGACACTGACGGAGGGCAAGAACCGCGAGGTGCGGCGTGTGCTTGAACATCTCGAGCTGAAGGTCAACCGCCTGATCCGGACGCGCTATGGCCCATTCGATCTGGGAGACTCCGCGCCCGCGGCACTCGTGGAGGTGAAGCCGCACGACGTGGAGCGCTTCATGCGCAGCCTCGACCAGCGATGAGGATCATCGCCGGGACCTGGCGCGGGCGGCCACTTGCCGCACCCAAGGGAGTGACCACGCGGCCCACGGCGGACCGCACGCGCGAGACGTTGTTCTCCATGCTCGCGAGCCGCATCGGCAGTTTCGAGGGGCTGGCGGTTGGGGACTTTTTCGCGGGGTCGGGCGCGCTGGGACTTGAGGCGCTGTCGCGTGGAGCGGCAAGCTGCGTATTCGTGGAGCAGGATCGTGCGGCGCTGGATGCGCTGCGCGCAAATGCCGTCAGACTGGGCCTGGAACGCCCGGATATCCGCGCAACATCGGTCCTCGCGCTGGGCCCCGCGAGTGCGGCGCTGGATCTGATGCTGATGGACCCACCCTACGGCACGGGCGCGGGCGCGGTCGCACTCGACAAGCTCAACCGCCTTGGCTGGGTCGGCCCGTCGAGCAGGATCAGCATCGAAACCAGCCGTCAGGAAGATTTAGCCGTGCAGGGCTTTGAAATCGAAGCCGTGCGCGATGTCGGCAAGGCCCGGCTGTTCCTGCTGCGCCCTACCGCGTAAACTACGGGATCAGGCCGCCTTCGCGTCCGTGTATAGTTCCGCCTCACGGCCGATCAGGATATTGGCAAGAAACCAATATGCCTCGCCCCAGGCCGTGAGCACCTCTTCGGTCGCCGCATCACCGAGAACGTCCTTGATCGCAGGCAGCAACGCTTCGGCAACATAGGGATAGTGCTCCGGTTTCACGTGCGTTTCGACGTGACGTTGCGCCATACGCTCAACCGCGCCGCCCAGCGCATCGAGTTTGTCGATATGCTTCGCATAGCCCACGATGGCAGCGGCAAGACGTTTTGGCTGCTCCCCGCTTTCCTGCGCGGCCGCATCGAACATGGCCTTGATGTCCTCATTACAGAACAGCCGTTCGTACATGCGGCGAGTAATCTCAAGCCCGTGCTTTTCCAAAGCCGGCGCAGTGGCCTTCACTATGGCGATCGTTTCCGCGCTCAGAACCGGTGTCATCAACGCCCCCTATAAAGATGCATCACAAATACCTTTTTATCGCCGTTTCAAAAGATGTAAATAGGATATTTGTTTCTGATCGCGCATAGACATGCACTTCACCCGCCACACAGATTATGCCCTCCGATTGCTGCTCCATGTGGCGGCGAATCCTGAGCGTCGAAGCTCGATTGCCGAAGTCGCCGATCTTCATCACATTTCCCGAAACCACCTCATGAAGGTGGTGCAGCACCTCAGCCAGGGAGGCTTTCTGGCCACGCGCCGCGGACGCGGAGGGGGGGTCACGCTCGCGCGGCTGCCGGAGCAAATCACCATCGGGCAAGTCGTCAGATATACAGAGCCCGGAATGACGCTCGCGGATTGCGCAACATGCCGGATTGCCCCCGCCTGCGGACTGACTGCGGTATTTGAAGAAGCAAAGTTCGCTATGCTCGCCGTACTCGACCGGTACACGCTTGCCAGCGCAACCGGTGGCGGAACGGCGCTGGCCGCATTGATCGATGGCCTGCGCGGTGTTCCGCCTCCTTCGCCCTGACAGTTACCGGTTCCGGCCTCGCCCGGCAGAGGTAATGATCGCGATCGAAATCCTGGTCGTGGATATGCTCGACAAGTTGGGTCCGGCTGACCACCTTCCCTTGGGGTTGCCCTTTTCAAGGGACAAAAATATGTGCTTCCGCTGACGGTGGCAGCGACTATGCTAGCGTCAGGTCAATGCGGCGTCGGTCGCGCTTACGATTTTTTCCGGAGAGTCTTCATCATGGCAGGTAGCGTCAACAAGGTCATTCTGGTCGGCAATCTTGGCGCGGATCCCGAGGTCCGCAGCTTCCAGAACGGCGGCAAGGTATGCAATCTGCGGATCGCCACTTCGGAGAACTGGAAGGACCGCACGACCGGTGAGCGCAAGGAGCGCACCGAATGGCACAGTGTCGCGATCTTTTCCGAAGGACTCGCGGGCGTGGCCGAACGCTATCTGCGCAAAGGCAGCAAAGTCTATGTCGAGGGCAGCCTGCGGACCCGCAAATGGCAGGACCAGTCGGGACAGGACCGCTACACCACAGAGGTCGTGCTGCAGGGACCCAGTGCTGTCCTGACCATGCTCGATGGCGCTCCCGGAGGATCGGGCGGATCGGGAGGTGCCCGTTCCGGTGGCGGCGACTGGGGCCGTTCAGGTGGGTTCGAGGATGATTTCGGTGGAAGCAGCGGCGCCGGCAATGGCGGCCGATCCTCCAATTTCCGGGATCGTTCGCCCGAACCCAGCTTCGAAAACGATCTGGACGACGAAGTGCCGTTCTAAGGCAATTTACCGGCTACGCTTCCCGTCTGTCGCGCCAGACGTGCAAACGGAAGCCTGTCAGCCCGCAAATTCTTCCGTATCGATGGTGTGCATCATCCCTTCCGGATAGCGCGGGCCCGACACGGTGCGGTGATTGATCAACGCATCGACGCGGTCAAGCACGCTATCGTCGGGGCGCCAGTCCGCGCGAGCGATATTTTCAGCAGCGTGAACCGGATTCACGGTGCCAGGGATGACGTGCACATGCTCGCCACGCGAAAGCACCCAGGCCAGTGCGAGTTGCGCCGGCGCCACATTCTGATCGCGCGCTATCTCCGCGAATGCGTCGGCCAGCCGCAGATTGCTGGACCAATTCTCAGCGAGGAAGCGCGGATGGGCGCGGCGAAGGTCGTTGTCCGGCAAAACCGAGAGATCGCGGACTGCGCCGGCGAGCACCCCCCGCGCCAAAGGCGAGAAGGCGACGAACGCTATGCCAAGCGCCCGCGTGGTCTCGAGCACCGCCAGCTCAACATTGCGGGTCCAAAGGGAGTATTCAGTCTGAACCGCCGCCATGGGATGAACGGCGTGCGCTTCCCGGATATGAGCGGCGCTCCATTCCGAAACACCATAAGCCCCAATCTTGCCGGCCTCTATCGCCCGTGCCATTGCCCCGACACTATCGGCGATCGGCACCTTCGGATCAAAACGGTGCATGTAAAACAGGTCGATGCGATCGGTTCGGAGACGCCGGAGGCTCTCATCAAGCGATCGGGCTATCGAATCGGGATGACAGTCGATCCCGCGCCGCGCTCCATCGACGACAATGCCAGTTTTGGACGCGAGCAGGAACTCCGCCCGACGATGCGAGATCGCCTCGCCAATCAACTCCTCATTCGCGCCCATGCCATAAATGTTGGCGGTATCGAGATGACCATAGCCCAGATCGAGCGCCTCGTTGAGCAGCCTGGCCTTGTCTTCGTGCGGCGGGGGGACGCCATAAGCCCAGTTGAGATTCATGCACCCAAGCCCAACCGCGCAGACAGATGTCCCCGCGAGCGGGCGCCGGTTCACGACCATCCGTCCTGATCATCCAGGCTGGCGGCGAGTTCCCCGATCACCCGGTAGCAATCGAGGACCTGTCCAACGGAACTGTTCGGTTCCCGGCCCTCGCGGATGGCAGCAACGAATTCGCGGTCCTGAAGTTCTATGCCGTTCATCGACACCGCCACGCGCGACACGTCGATAGGCTCCTCCCGCCCCGTCACCAGATCGTCATAGCGGGCAATATAGGTGCCGGTGTCGCCGATATAACGGAAAAAGGTGCCGAGTGGCCCGTCGTTGTTGAACGACAGCGCCAGCGTCAGAATCTGCCCCGCAGCGCTCTTCAGCTGAATCGACATGTCCATCGCGATCCCGAGCTCCGGATGTCTCTGCCCCTGGAGCGCGTTCGCGCGGATGACCTTCGACCCGGTCATGTACTGAAACAGGTCTATGGTATGCGCCGAATGATGCCACAGGAGATGGTCGGTCCAGCTGCGCGGCTCTCCCTTCGCATTCATGTTCTTGCGTCGGAAGAAAAAGGTTTCGACGTCCATTGACTGGATCGCGAACTCCCCGGCGTCGATCCGTTGCCTGATCCACTGGTGCGACGGATTGAAGCGCCGCGTGTGGCCGACCATGCAGACAAGTCCGGTTTCCTGACTCTTCTTCAACACCGCCTCAGCATCGGCCCAGCTGTCGGCAAGCGGGATCTCCACCTGGACATGCTTGCCGGCTTCCATGCAGGCTATCGCCTGGGCCGCGTGCATCTGTGTGGGAGTGCACAAGATCACCGCGTCCACATCATCACGGGAAAGCGCGTCCTCCAGCTCGGTCGAGCTGTGCCTGGCGCCATATTTCGCGGCCACAGCCGCCGCCTGCTCCCCGGTGCGGCTGATGATCGAAACTATCTCCACCCCGTCAATATTCTTCAGGCCGTCGAGATGCTTTTCACCAAAGGCGCCTGCCCCGGCCAGTGCAATCCTCATTCATCAAACTCCTGCTTCAGACTTTCCTTGTCGGCGCACATACGCATCACTTGTCCGGCCACCCGAATAAGCGCCTCCTGCCCTTCCCCCACCCCGGCCATCGAGCGGCGATATTCCGGGTCCTCCGGTGCGATGCAGACAACGGGCCATTCAGCCTGATGCAGCGAGAGCAAATGACGGAATCTGCTGAGCGTCGCGCGAAACTCCGCCACGAGATCCGAAGCGATTCCCTTGAAGCAGGCAGTTCCGCAGCGATCCACGATTACCAGCTGATTTTGCAAGTCGCGCCGGGCGGCTACATACTCCTTCTTCCACCCTGCCCCTCCGCTCCCGGAAAGATCGCGAAGCCGCTGGGATATGGCGTTCAACTTCGTCATCGCCTCCCGGAGATCATCCGCTCCGTCCACCGCCATGCAAACCACTCCGCATTGTTGTCGTAGGACGCACACTGCCAAGGTAGATCATCATCAACCGGCCAGCGGTTCAAGAATTATATGACCAACAGCGGTGTTGCTAGCGGGAACATGGTAGAAACGGTAGAGTTCCCGGGCTTGCCGTCCAAGCGCACCCCGCATGATCAGCCACATGACCATCTCGATACCCTCGCTGCCGGTTTCGCGAAGATATTCGATGTGCGAAATGTGGCGCAGCTCATCCGTGGAACCGGAAAGCCTGTCGAGGAAACGGTTGTCCCATTCGCGGTTGATAAGTCCGGCACGCGTGCCCTGAAGCTGATGGCTCATCCCGCCCGTCCCCCAGATCTGGACGTTGAGGTCCTCCGGGAAGCTTTCGACAGCGCGCGCGATCGCTTCGCCCAGCGCCCAACAGCGATTGCCCGATGGCGGCGGATACGTGACGACGTTCACCGCGAGGGGGATCACCTTGACCGGCCATGCGCCGGGCTTTCCGAACATCATCGACAAGGGGACGGTCAGCCCGTGGTCGACGTCCATCTCGTTGATGATGGTCATGTCGAATTCGTCGAGGATGAGGCTCTGGGCGATGTGCCATGCAAGGTCGGGATGACCTTCCACATCGGGAACCTGACGCGGACCCCAGCCTTCGTCCGCAGGCATGTAGCGTTCGCCGCAGCCGATCGCAAAGGTGGGGATGATCTTCATGTCGAAAGCTGTCGCATGGTCGTTGAAGACGAGGATCACGACATCGGGCCTATTTTCAGCCTCCCATTTCCGGCTCCACCGGAAGCCCTCCTCAATCGGTTTCCAGTAGGGATCGTTCCATTTGTCGAAGTCCGACGCCACGCCAAGCGCAGGAACGTGACTGCACCCTATACCCGCAGTGATACGTGCCATCAGCGCTTCTCCCTAATCGAACGGGCGCCTTCGGGCGAACGGCCCCCGGCGATCATCATCGCCTGATATTCCTCCACGCCCATGCCGGTCATCGTGGAAACCGCCTGCACGAAGCTCTGTCCGTCGGTCGAAAACAGCTTTGCGAGGAAGTAGATGTTGCCGCCGAGGTCGAGGAGCCGGTTATAATCCCGAGCGAGCACGCCCTGCCTCTGTTCCTCCGTCATCGGCCACTCATTGAGGTAGGCGCGCTCGTCGGCCTTGAACCTCTCGCGGTTTTCCGCCTTCATCAGGCTCATGGCGAACTGGTTGAGATGATAACCCTTTCGCGCGCGGGCTGCGGTATAGATCCGGGTGCCGGGAATATCCTCCAACTCCGCAAGATATTCATGAATGTCCTGGTTCACAGGCCCTTCTCCCTCAGCTGGGCATCAAGGCGCGGGAAGACCCGGCGGGCGTTGCCCTCAAAGATGGCGTGACGCTGATCCTCCCGGATCGGCAGCGCATCGACATAGCGCTTGGTATCGTCGAAATAATGGCCTGTCGTGGGGTCGATGCCGCGCACCGCCCCCACCATTTCCGAGCCGAACAGAATGTTCTTCGTGTCGATCACCTCGGCAAGGAGATCAATGCCCGGCTGGTGATAGACGCAGGTGTCGAAAAACACATTGTTCATGAGATGGGTGTCGAGGCTCGGCTGCTTCAGCATGTCGGCGAGGCCGCGATAACGCCCCCAGTGGAACGGAACCGCCCCGCCGCCGTGGGGAATAATGAACCGCAGACCGGGGAAGCGGGAAAAGAGGTTCCCCTGCAACAGCTGCATGAAGGCCACGGTATCGGCCGCGATATAAAAGCCGCCTGTGGCGTGCATCGCCGGATTGCAGGAGCCGGAGACATGGATCATCGCCGGAACGTCCAGATCGCACATCGCCTCGTAGATCGGGAACCAATATTCGTCCGTCAGCGGTGGATGCGTGAAATGGCCACCGCCCGGATCGGGATTGAGGTTGCAGCCGACGAAGCCGAGCTCCCCGACGCAGCGGCGCAGTTCCTTCACCGAGGCCGCCAGATCCGCTTTCGGACTCTGCGGCAGCATACAGACGCCGGTGAAGCTTTCCGGATATAGTGCAACCACCCGGGCAATAAGATCGTTGCAATGGATCGCCCACGCCTCGCTTACCGCCTGATCGCCGACATGGTGGGCCATCGCGCTGGCGCGGGGGGAAAAAATCGTCAGGTCGGCGCCGCGTTCGCGGATCAGGCGCAACTGGTTTCCTTCGATCGTCTCCCTGATTTCATCATCGGAAATGACCGGATACGGCGGAGCGGCCTTCCCCGCCTTGAAAGCGGCCTCCTGCTCCTCACGCCAGGCGTTGTGAGCCGCTGGCGCCGTGGTGTAATGTCCGTGACAATCGATAACGAGCGTCATGCCGCCCTCTCCTCCCCAGCGGCGCTGCCGCGATCCCGCTGACGCTGTATGGTGCCGCGCGTCATCACCGGATCGACCCCCAACCACAGCAGCGTGCGCGCGGCCTCCTCCATTTCCGCTGCGCGGCGAAGACCGTGGCTGTCCATGCGTTCGATGTTGTAGGCCGCCCGTTTCGTCCAGTCCCACACCTTTTCACTGGCGTCGAGCGAGGCGAGCACCTCATCCGTAACCCCTGCGGCCTGGGCCGCGCACATCATCTCGTCGGTGAGAGCTTCCACACCCTTCACCATCACCGAACGGATCATCTTTATGGCCGAAGCGCGTCCGACCTCGTCGCCTGCGGTGCGGCAATTGGTGAATCCCGCTTCCCCCAGGCGAGCAGCGCCCGCTTCGGCTTCACGCCCCGAAACGAACAGCGGGACGGCAAGGCGGGCGGGTTCCACCGGCGCGAGAACGGCGACATCGACATAATGTGCGCCTGCCTGTTCGACCGCGTCGGCCGCCGCCCGCTTCGTCGCGGGCGCCACAGAGTTCATATCGAACCAAAAGGCGCCCGGCTCGAGATAAGAGGCATAGGCACAGGCGGCGGACAGCGCCTGATCCGCCGTCACCAGCGAGAGGACGAGTTGCGCGTCCCGCAATGCGTCGGCAGGCGTGTCGCAGGGCGTGACCCCAGCCTCCTGCATGGCGGCGCGGCGGGATGGCAGCAGGTCGAACGCCCGTGCCCGGACGCCCCATTGCGCGGCCCGCGCGAAGGTCCACGCGGCTTCGCCGAAACCGATGAGGGCAAGGGAAATGGCCATGTCCCCCTCTTGAGCCGGGCTGGAGAAGGGCGCAAATCGGAACTGCCCCGGAGCGATAAGGACAGGCTAATTCAAAAGTCGCGTTGCGTCATGCGCCAGAGCGCGCCACCGCGTCGAGATCCGCGAGGAATTCGCGCTGGACCTTCGTCGGACGCCAGGATGCCCGCGTCGTCACGCCGATCACACGTCCGAGATCGCGCGGCAGGTCGGCAATGCGGGTGAGCCAGCCTGCCTCCATTTCCGCCGCCACCTGATCGGGCGACAGCAGGGTAAGGCAATCGCTGTCGATCACGACCTGGCGGATCATCATCACCGATCCCGATTCGATCGGCACTTCGGGCAGCGGAAGTCCCGCGTGGGCGAAAAAACGATCCCAACTGTCGCGCAGAGGCGCCCCGGCGCTGGGGACGATCCACGGAAACTGCGCCAGCCGTTCCGGGCCGGCCGAACCGCCGGCAAGCGGATGTCCCTTTCGTCCGAAGATTGCCGGCACGTCCTCGAACAGCGGCCGCTGTTCCAGGTCCGCCTCCACCAGGGGAGTGCGCAACGCACCGATCATCAGATCGAGCGCGCCGTTACGCAGCGGCTCCACCAGTTCCGCCCGCGATCCTTCGGCAATCATCAGCCGGACACGCGGATGACGGCGCAAGAAGCGGGTCACCGCCGCAGGAAGTACGCGCGCGCGCGACAGGGGCATGGCCCCGACCGAGATGCGCCGGGTCTCAAACCCCTTGAGTGCGTCAATCTCCGAGAGGCCCGCCTCCAGTTCGACGCGCGCAAGGCGAAAGGCACGCGCGACCTGCCGCCCTGCTTCCGTGAGCGCAACCGCCTTGCCCCGCCTTTCCACAAGCGCGCGACGCATCGACAGGGCAAGATCGGTGACGGCGCGATGAATAGAGGGAAGGGAAAGGCCCGTGAGGTGGCTCGCGCCCGCGTAGCTGCCGCTCTCGGCCACGGCAAGCAACGCGCGCAGACGCGACATCGTGACATGCGGACTGCCGACGTGATCGAACGCGGCTTCTATCCGGGGAACCAGAAGGTCCGCAGCCTCCGTGGGAAGCATCCCGTCGTGCCGCCGCTCGAACAAGGGCAGGCCAAGCTGCTGTTCCAGCCGCACTAACGCCTGAGTTATGGCCGGTTGGCTAAGGTTGACGGCCTGGGCGGCCGCATTGATCGTACCAAGCTCCGCTATTTTTGCGGCGGCCTTCAGGTGCCGGAGATTGAACCGCCAGATATCCATCGCCGCATTATTAGACAAATCCAATGACCGCGCCAGACTTTCTCTTTCCCCTGGGGGTCGCAGTCCTGCATGAGAAGTATCTGAAAAAAAGGAGTAGCGACATGGGCGGCATCGTTGTCCAGAACATCGAGCGGGCGGACCCGGAAGTCATCGAGGGACTTGGCCGATGCGGGGTCGCAACCGTGCATGAGGCGCAGGGCCGCACCGGCCTTCTGGCAAGTTATATGCGCCCCATCTACCCCGGTGCGCGCATTGCCGGGAGCGCGGTGACGATCAGCGCGGCTCCAGGCGACAACTGGATGCTGCACGTCGCGATCGAGCAGCTCAGACCGGGGGATATACTTCTGCTGGCGCCCACCTCTCCGTGCGAGGACGGCTATTTCGGCGATCTGCTGGCGACCAGCGCGCAGGCCCGCGGGTGCCGCGGGCTCATCATCGATGCAGGCGTGCGGGACGTGCGCGATCTCACCGAAATGGGTTTTCCGGTCTGGTCCAAGGCGATTTACGCGCAGGGGACGGTCAAGAACACGCTGGGCAGCGTCAATGTGCCGGTGGTGTGCGCAAACTGTGCGGTCAATCCGGGCGACGTGGTGGTCGCCGACGACGACGGCGTGTGTATCGTCCCCCGGACGAAGGCGGCCGAAGTGCTGCAAAATTCGCACGCGCGCGAGGCGAACGAGGAGGAGAAGCGCCAGAAACTCGCCGCCGGGATACTGGGGCTGGACATGTACAAGATGCGCGAGCGGCTGGAGAAGGAAGGGCTGAAATATGTCTGACGGCGTGCCGTGCATGTGGATGCGCGGGGGCACGTCCAAGGGCGGCTATTTCCTGGCCGAGGACCTGCCCGCCGACACGGCCGCGCGCGACGCCTTCCTGCTGCGGGCGATGGGCAGCCCCGACCCGCGCCAGATCGACGGCATGGGCGGAGGCGACCCCCTCACCAGCAAGGTCGCTGTGGTGAAGCGATCGCAGCGCGAGGGATGCGACGTGGATTATCTGTTCCTGCAGGTGTTCGTCGATCAGGCGATCGTCACGGACGCGCAGAATTGCGGCAATATCCTGGCCGGGGTGGGTCCGTTCGCGATCGAACGCGGGCTGATCGCCGCGCAGGACGGCGAAACCAGGGTGGCCATATTCATGGAGAACACAGGGCAGGTCGCCGTCGCCAACGTCCAGACACCGGGCGGCAAGGCAAGCTATTCCGGGGAGGCGCGCATAGACGGCGTGCCGGGTGGCCATGCACCGGTGCCGCTTGAGTTCCGCGACACCGCCGGTTCCTCCTGCGGCGCGCTGCTTCCATCGGGCAATCCGGTCGACGAGGTGAACGGCGTGCGCGTGACCCTGATCGACAATGGCATGCCGTGCGTCGTGATGAAGGCGGCCGATGTCGGCATCACAGGTTATGAGGATCGTGACAGCCTGGACGCCAACGACGGATTGAAGGCCAGGATAGAGGCGATCCGGCTGGCGGCCGGGCCGGTCATGAACCTGGGCGACGTTGCGGAGAAATCGGTGCCCAAGATGATGCTGGTGGCACCCCCGCGCCACGGCGGCGCCGTCACCGTCCGCAGCTTCATCCCGCACCGCGCCCACGCATCGATCGGGGTGCTCGGCGCGGTGAGCGTCGCCACCGCATGCCTGATCGAAGGGTCACCCGCCGCAGAGGTGGCGGCCATCCCGCAGGGTTCGCGCAAGACCCTGTCGGTAGAGCATCCGACCGGCGAAACGACATGCGTCCTTGAAACTGACGCAAGCGGCGCTGTGGTCAGCGCGGCGATGCTGCGCACGGCTCGCAAGCTGATGGATGGGGTGATTTTCGCATGACAGACCGTATCGTGAGCTGGCACCCCGCGCCGTCCAGCCCCCGCTTCCTGCCGCCAGCAGGGGCAGTGGACGCGCACTGCCACGTGTTCGGCCCGATGGCGCAGTTCCCGTTCAGCCCCAAGGCCAAATACCTGCCGCAGGACGCCGGGCCGGAGATGCTGTTCGCCCTGCGCGATCATCTGGGTTTCGCGCGCAACGTGATCGTGCAGGCCAGCTGCCACGGCACCGACAACGCCGCCACCCTGGACGCCATCGCTCGATCCGGCGGCAAGGCGCGCGGCGTTGCCGTGGTGGACCCGGCAATCGCGGATGAGGAACTGGCGACGCTGGATCAAGGCGGCATGCGCGGCATACGCTTCAATTTCCTGAAACGGCTGGTCGACGACGCACCCAAGGACAAGTTTCTTGAGGTGGCGGGGCGGCTGCCCGCAGGATGGCACGTCGTCATCTATTTCGAAGCGGACATACTGGAGGAACTGCGCCCGTTCATGGACGCGATTCCGGTGCCGGTCGTGATCGATCATATGGGGCGGCCGGACGTGACGCAGGGACCCGACGGGCCGGACATGAAGGCGTTCCGCCGCCTGCTCGATTCCCGCGACGACATCTGGTTCAAGGCGACCTGCCCCGACCGGCTCGACCCTGCGGGGCCGCCGTGGGAGGACTTTGCCCGCTCGGTGGCGCCGCTGGTCGTGGACTATCCGGACAGGGTGCTCTGGGGTACGGACTGGCCGCACCCCAATATGCAGGACGCACCCCCCGACGACGGCGAGCTGGTGAACATGATCCCCCGCATCGCGCCGGGCGAGGAGCTGCAACGCAAGCTGCTCGTGACCAATCCGATGCGGCTGTACTGGCCCGAAGAGATCTAGGCTCAGCCGGTCAGACCGGCAGGCCCACATAGTTCTCCGCAATGCTGCGCTGCGCCGCTTCGCTCGACGCAATGTAGTCCAGCTCGGCCACCTGCATGCGACGCTCGAACGGGCCGTCCTCGGGAAAGCGGTGCATCAGCCGGGTCAGCGACCAGCTGAACCGTTCCGACTTCCACACGCGTGCAAGCGCCCGGCCCGAATAGGCGGCGATGGCATCACCGTCCGCACCCCGCAGAAAGGCCCGCAGCGCCTCTGCGGCATAATAGACGTCCGACGCCGCGAGGTTCAGTCCCTTCGCGCCGGTCGGCGGCACGATGTGCGCAGCATCCCCGCACAGCAACAGGCTGCCATGGCGCATCGGTTCGAACACGAAGGATCGCAACGGCGCGATCGATTTCTCAATGGACGGCCCCCGCGTCACATGCGCGGCGGCGTCCGGCCCGAGACGAACCGCCAGCTCATCCCAGATGCGGTCATCGGGCCAGTCCTCGATCTTCGCGCTGAGCGGCACGTCGATATAGTAGCGGCTGCGCGTCGCGCTGCGCAT
>DASULD010000127.1:0-13304 GCA_036278355.1 Sphingobium sp. | reverse complement strand
GAGAAAACCGGTGGGATAGCAACCCGGATTGCTGATCCTTTTCGCGGTGCGCACCCGGTCATGCCCGGCCAGTTCTGGAAACCCGTAGGTCCACTCCTGGGCGGTGCGGTGCGCCGTGGATGCGTCGATTACCTTGGTCCGGTCGTTGCGGATCAGCGAAACGGCTTCCCGTGCGGCATCGTCGGGAAGGCACAGGATCACCACGTCCGCATCGTTGATGGCCTGCGCCCGCACGGAGAGGATCTTGCGCTCGGCATCGTTCAGCAAGATCAGGGCGAATTCAGGCCGGTCCTCGATCCGCTCGCGAATTTCGATCCCGGTGGTCCCCGCGGCGCCATCAATGAAAATACGAACCGTCATAACGCGACCCTCCGCCGGGCAAGGATGGGGTGTTCATGCTGCGGCTCAAGCCGCGCGACCACATCGGACAGGGGCTCGATGATCGTATTCATCCACCAGGCGTTGGCGTGCAGCATGCGCTCGGCGTCCAGCATGATCCCGACATGACCGGGGAAAAACACAACGTCGCCGCGTTCCAGGACCGCATCATCGGCCAGTGGCGTACCAATGCTGTCGCGCTGCAGGTCGGTATCGCGCGGCACGCGCACTCCTGCCTGTCCCAGCGCGAGCTGCACCAGGCCTGAGCAGTCGATACCGCCCTGGCCGCGCCCACCCCAGACATAAGGTTGGCCGATCTGCCGTTCGGCGGCGGCCACCCAGTCGATTTCAAACTGCCCCGCATTCAGAAGATGGCGGACGTGCACTGCACCCGTTGCCGTTACAACGAAGTCGCCAGCAGCCTCCCCTGTGATGCGTGACCCGGCGGGGAGCATGTCCACCACCGGAGATTTGATGTCGGGCGTTGCGAAAACCGGAGCAGTTCGGGCGGAAACCTGATGGGTCGCAGCGAGAATGCCCGTGGCAAGCGCATCCCGTTCCACATAGCCGACATAGCCGTCGTGATCGCAAAAGCCCCAGGCCCAGGCCCCGGTTACATCGAGCACGTGAAAGGTTTCGCCAGCCAGTATCTGCGACGCCGCGCGGGCATCCCCCGATCCGCTCTCCCGCAGGAAGGCGCCGGGGACGATGCAATGCATCGGAAGCGCGCGGGCATAATGGGGCGCGAACAGGATTCCTGCCAGGCTGATGTCGGCAAGGTCGCCCCGGATCGCGTTTACACGACGGTCGAGCGCCAGCGAGCGTCCGTTGAGACGGAAGCTTATCCGGCGCCCCGCACGGGGCTGCGCGAAATCCTTGTTGGCGTTCATGGCTGGCCCCCCTGCGATGAATGGCGGGGTACGTCAAGAGCGTGGCGCGTCAGGGGCGGGAATAGCGCTTCTGCAAAACAGCGAACGCCGCCCTTAACCCTAGCGCGTCGCCTCCCTTGGGGCGACCGGGCCTGGCGCTCTGCCGCCAGGCATATGTGTCGAAGTGCGCCCATTTCGGTCCTTCTGGTACGAACTTGCCGAGGAACAAGGCCGCGGTGATCGCGCCGGCGAAGCTGCTGTCACCGGCATTGGCGATGTCGGCGATGTCCGATTTCAGCATTTCC
Organism: Sphingobium sp.; assembly: GCA_036278355.1. Lineage (GTDB taxonomy): Bacteria > Pseudomonadota > Alphaproteobacteria > Sphingomonadales > Sphingomonadaceae > Sphingobium. The sequence continues at coordinate 11,752 of DASULD010000127.1, read as the reverse complement.
TCGTAGCCGGCCCATAGCGGCAGGCCCCAGACCGGATCGTCACTGTCGCCGCCGGCCTTGACCAGCGCTGCGGCAAGATCGTCGTCATTGGCGAAGACCGCCGGAAGGTCCGGCCCCAGAGCCACGCGTGCCGCGCCCGTCAGCGTTGCAAAGTCGAGGATGAGCTCGGGGTCGTCCTCACCCGCTCGCGTCAGGGCATCGGCCAGCACGAGCCTGCCTTCGGCATCGGTGTTGCCGATCTCGACCCATAGGCCTTTGCGGCTTTTCAGCACGTCGCCGGGGCGGAAGGCGTCACCCGACACTGCATTCTCGACCGCCGGGATGAGGAGATGCAGGCGAACCGGCAGGCGGTGCTCCATCACCAGTCGCGCCAGCGCCAGCGCGTGCGCCGCGCCGCCCATGTCTTTCTTCATCAGGCGCATGGCGGAACTCGGCTTGATGTCGAGGCCTCCGCTGTCGAAGCAGACCCCCTTGCCGATCACGGCGACGCGCGGATGCGCCGGGTCGCCCCATTCCATTTCGATGAGACGCGGCGCGTGGCTGCGCGCCGCCGCCCTGCCAACGGCGTGGATCATCGGGTAACCCCGTTCAAGGGCGTCTCCCCGCGTCACGGTGACCGTGGCGTCATGCCCCTTCGCGGCCACCTGAACCGCATTCTCCAGCTCTGCGGGCCCCATGTCGGCGGCGGGAATGTTGACGAGATCGCGCACCAGATGCACGGCGTTTGCCAGCCGCGTCGCAGGCTCGATGCGCGCCGGTTCCTGCGTCAGCAGAATGCGCGGTTCGGCCACATCGCCGGTGTTAGAGTGATAGCGATCGAACCGGTATTGTGCGGTGATCCAGCCCAGCATTGCCGGTCCGGCATCGATGTCCTGCAACCGGTACGTGCCGCCGGGCAGCACCTCGGCGAGCTTTGCCAGGCACCAGCTCGACAGACTCCCGGCATTGGCCACGCCAGCGACCACCGACCAGTCGCCGGCCTTGTCGCCGGGAAGGATCGCATGTTCGAAGCCTTTGCCTGTGAACTTTTGCGCGGATACCGCCGCGCGCGTGCGCTCTCCCTGATCCTTCAACCATGTGGCGAAGCCGTTCGCGTCGACAAGCGTGATGGCGCGGGCGGGTTGGCCGGTATCGGCCTTTAAAAGTTCGGCGGGTTCAGTCGTCATAGCCAGCGCCATAGGGCAAAGGCGGCCACAGGCAAAGACGCTGCGGCCGTTCGGGAAATTTCATGTTCGACGCCTGCAACCCGAGGGCGGACAATCGCGTTCAGCATCACGAGATCTGGACTCGTTCCGGTTATGATTGAACCGGCCCAAATCTGGATTCTTGCTTGTTTTTCCGTGATTTCCGAGTCGGCAGGTGATTCTGCCTGCCTCGAAATCACTCCAGGGAAAGGATGATGATGCAACTCGATGGGAACAAGGCAGAACGCGCCGTCCGTCAGCGGGCCTATGAACTCGCGGAGAGTGGGCGTTTCGACGCGGCGCGGGGTGTGGAGCGCGCCCTTATAGGGGAGGGCTGGCCCAACGCCGCCAAGGTCATGCGCAGCAGCTTCGTGCATCAGGCGGTAGAGGAGAGGTGCCGTTCCGCGCGGAATAAGGCGCACTGAGGCAGGCGGGGTTCAGCCGCCTGCCGGGACGCCGTAGAGATCGTGTTCATCGGCGTCCTCGATACGGACGTCGATAATGTCGCCGGGCGCGAGGCCGGGATGCGTCGCCTGCACGTCGCGCAGCAGCACGTTGCCGTCGATCTCGGGCGCGTCCGCCTGTGACCGCGCGGTCGCGCCGATGCTGCCGTCCTCATCGGGATCGCCCGTCTCATCCACGATAACGGTGAGGGTGAGGCCGATCTTCGCCCGCAGCTTCGCCGCGCTGATGGCGGCGGTTTTTTCCATGATGCGGGCGTAGCGTTCTTCCTTGACCTCGTGGGGCACGGGGTCCGGAAGGGCATTCGCGGCGGCGCCCTCCACCGGCTCGAACCGGAACGCGCCGACGCGGTCGAGCTGCGCCTCGTCCAGCCAATTGAGCAGGTATTGGAAATCCTCTTCCGTCTCGCCCGGAAATCCGACGACGAAAGAGGATCGGATGGCGATATCGGGGCATATTGCCCGCCACTGCCGGATGCGTTCCAGAACCTTCGCGTCGTTCGCGGGGCGCTTCATCGCCTTGAGGACGGACGGGCTCGCATGCTGGAACGGTATGTCGAGATAGGGGGTAAGCAGCCCTTGCGCCATCAGCGGTATGACCTGGTCCACATGCGGGTAGGGATAGACATAATGGAGCCGCACCCAGGGCGGCGCGCCATCGGCGGTACGCAGCTCTCCGAGTTCCCGGGCAAGATCGGTCATGTGCGCGCGCACCTCCCGGCCCTGCCACGCGCGGGATTCATGCCGGATGTCCACACCATAGGCCGAAGTGTCCTGACTGATGATCAGGAGTTCTTTCGTACCCGCCGCGACCAGTTTTTCCGCCTCGCGCAGCACGGCATCGACTCTGCGCGAGACCAGATCGCCGCGCAGGCTGGGGATGATGCAGAAGGCGCAGCGGTGGTTGCAGCCTTCCGATATCTTTACATAGCTGTAATGGCGGGGCGTCAGCTTCAGTCCGCCTTCGGGCACCAGATCGACAAAGGCGTTGGGCACGGGCGGTGATGCCTCGTGAACCGCGTTCACCACCGCCTCATATTGATGCGCGCCGGTCACCGCGAGCACCTGGGGAAAACGGGCACGGATCAGATCCGCCTCATTGCCCATGCAGCCGGTCACGATGACCCGGCCGTTTTCGGCCATTGCCTCCCCGATTGCTTCGAGGCTTTCTTCCTTCGCGCTGTCGAGGAATCCGCAGGTGTTGACGAGCACGACATCGGCGCCCGCATAGTCGGATGACATCTGGTAGCCGTCCGACCTGAGCTTCGTGAGGATGCGCTCCGAATCCACGAGCGCCTTGGGACAGCCAAGGGAGACCATGCCGACTTTCGGCGCGGGGGGAATTTTCGTTGCCATGGGTGGCGCGCATATAGAGCATCGCGCGAAAAAGTGGGAACCGGTTTTTTCGCTAAACGAGGCGACCAACCGCGTCGGCCTCATACGCATTTATACTAATTGCCATCAAGTCACTGAAAACTTTAGGAACGTGTTTGGATCCTCGGCATCTGCATGAGGTCGGCCATGAAACCGCGAGAGACCCGGCAATCGGTTCTGCTGCCCGTGCGTATACGGCAAGAGGATAGCTGGGGGGATGCGCGCATCCGAAACCTGTCGTCGCGGGGGCTGCTGCTGCAGATGCAGGCCCCGCCGCAACGCGGCAGTTTCATTGAAATCCGTCGTGGACAGGTGGTCATCATCGGCCAGGTGCGCTGGGCGGGGGAGGACACCTGCGGCATCAGGACGCAGGAAAGGGTCCCGGTTGAACAGCTTAAGCTTGCAGGGGGATCGCCGTCGCAGCGACACGGCCAGGGTATGGGCCCGGTCGAGCGGCGTGTTGCCGTGCGCGTCGTTTCGCCCGAGGAAGCCGCCCAGCGAAGCCGCTTCAGGGCGCGGCTGTTCCATAATGTATCGATGGCCGTGGTCGGCGCTGTCGGCGCGTGGCTGGCGGCCTCGCTGCTCTACGATGTGCTTGCGCTGCCGATTCAGGCGATCACCCAGCGCCTGTAACCAGCCAAAGCGTCAGGGTTCGAACGCCTGCGCCACCGCGCCCATCGATCCGTCGTGGGTCAGGTCGAAATGCAGCGGCGTCACGCTGACATATCCCTGCTGGATTGCCTCCAGGTCGGTGCCGGGCTGCATCGCCTCGCTAACCGGCAGGCCGAACCAGTAATAGCGGAAGCCGCGCGGGTCGCGTCCCTCGATCACCTCGGTCAGGCCCATGTCGTGAAAGCCTTGCCGGACCACGCGGACGCCCTTAACGGCGTCGGGATCCATCGCGGGAAAGTTGACGTTGATGAGCAGGCGTTCGCCCGGAATGTCGAGCAGGCGGCGCACGATCCTTTCCCCCCAGGCTTCGGCGCAGGCGAACGGCACCGTGTCGCCCATCCCTTCACGGGCGTAGACCTGGCTGAGGGCGATGGAAGGGATGCCGGAAATGGCCCCCTCCATCGCGGCGGCGACCGTGCCGCTGTAGGTCACATGTTCGCCCAGATTGGCGCCACGGTTGACGCCCGACAGGATGAGGTCCGGCGGGCATTCCTTCATCAGGTGGCTGACGGCCATCATCACCGCGTCGGTCGGCGTGCCCGTGACGCTGAAATGCTGGTCGCCATGCTTGCGGATACGCAAGGGGCGGGTAAGGGTCAGGCTGTGTCCGGCGCCCGATTGCTCCTCTGACGGCGCGACGATCCAGATGTCGTCTGAAATCGCGCGGGCGATCTTCTCCAGAACCTTGAGGCCCGGGGCGTGGACGCCGTCGTCGTTGGTAAGAAGGATGCGCATCAGTTTCGCGGCTCCACTCTGGTCAGCCCGCCCATGTAGGGACGCAGCGCCTCGGGAATATCGACGCTGCCGTCGGCGTTCTGGTAATTTTCCAGCACCGCCACCAATGTCCGCCCAACGGCGAGACCCGAGCCGTTGAGCGTGTGGAGGAAGCGCGTGGCCTTTTCCCCTTCCGGCTTGTAGCGCGCGTTCATCCGCCGCGCTTGGAAATCGCCGCAGTTGGATACTGAACTGATCTCCCGATAGGTCCGCTGGCTCGGCAGCCACACCTCGAGATCGAAGGTCTTGCGTGCGGAAAAGCCCATGTCGCCGGTGCAGAGCAGCATCTTGCGATAGGGCAGGCCAAGTGCCTCCAATATGCCCTCCGCGCTGGCCAGCATATGCGCGTGTTCCCTCTCGCTGTCTTCGGGACGGCAGATTGCAACCAGTTCCACCTTCTCGAATTGGTGCTGGCGGATATAGCCGCGCGTATCGCGCCCGGCCGCGCCCGCTTCAGACCGGAAACAGGGGGTCAGCGCGGTGAAACGCAGCGGGAGTTGCGCGTCCGGCACGATCTGCTCGCGTACCAGATTGGTGAGGCTGACCTCGGCGGTGGGGATCAGCCAGCGCCCGTCGGTGGTGCGGAACAGGTCTTCGGCGAACTTGGGAAGCTGCCCCGTGCCGAAAAGCGCGTGATCGCGCACCAGCAGGGGCGGGTTCACTTCCTCATAGCCGTTCTTGCCGGCGTGCGTATCGAGCATGAACTGGGCGAGCGCCCGGTGCAGGCGCGCGATGTCCCCGCGCAACACGGCAAAGCGCGCGCCGGAAAGGGACGCTCCCGCCTCGAAATCCAGTCCCAGATTCGGCCCGAAATCGGCATGATCCTGAGGTTCGAAATCGAACGCGCGTGGCTCGCCCCAGCGGGCGACCTCGGCATTGGCGCTTTCGTCCGCGCCCTCGGGCACATCGTCGGCGGGCAGGTTGGGGATGGCCGCGAGCATCGCGTCAAGCGCGTCGCCTGCTTTACGCTCTTTGTCTTCGAGCGCGGGCAGACTCTCCTTCAGCGCCGCGACCTCATCCTTCAGGGTGTCCGCCCGAGCGCTGTCCTTCTGCGCCATCGCCTGGCCGACCGCCTTGCTGGCTTCGTTGCGTTTCGCCAGCCCCTGCTGCAATTCCGTCGCGACCGCGCGCCGGGTTTCGTCGAGCTTCAGTATCCCCTCGCTCATCGGGGCGAGCCCGCGCCTCGCCAGTCCGTCGTCGAAGGCCTGCGGATTGTCGCGGATGAAGCGGATGTCGTGCACTTGGGGTTCGTCCTGGCTGCCGTGTCAGGCAGCCCTATGCCGCTCCGCGCGCGCCTGCGCAAGGTTCCGCGCCTGGGAAGGCCGCTCAGGTCTCGCCGGAATTCTTCTCCCGGACGGCGAACCGGCGACGCGCCACCAAAGCGGCCGCCGCCGCGCCGAACAGCAGGATCATCGGCGGGGCGGGCACGTCGGTGCCGCCACTGCTGCTGCCTCCGCTGGTGCTTGACGAGGTCGAGGAGGAGGAACCGGTCGAGGAGGATGTGCTCGACGAGGTTGAGGAAGATGTCGAGGTCGACGAGCTGGTCGATCCGCCGAAGCTGGAGGAACTGGTCGTCGACGTCGAGGAAATGCCGCCGGTGGAGGTGCTCACCCCTCCGGTAGATGTGCTCACGCCGCCGGTGGAGGTGGAAACGCCGCCCGTCGATGTCGACACGCCCCCGGTCGACGTGGAGACGCCCCCGGTGGACGTGCTTACGCCTCCGCTGGTGGAGCTTGAACTCGACGTCGAGGAAACGCCGCCGGTGGAGCTGCTGGTCGATCCTCCGCTGGTTGAGCTGGATGTGGACCCGCCGCTCGTGGTCGAGGATACGACGATGCTGCTGCCGCCACTGCCGCTGCCGCCGAAAAATCCTCCGAAAAATCCGCCGCTGCCGCCGATGAAGGGTGCGCCGCTGCCGCCCCACGCGACCGGGGTTCCTCCCGTACTGCCCACGGCCATCGGCATCTCCTGAACGGGCAGGGGAATCGGAGCGGGCATCGGGATCGGGGCGGGTTGGGTGGTCGTCGTTATGACCGATGGCGCGCACGGCGCGGCAACGCGCACAACCCGGACAGGGTGCGCGCGGGCGACTTTCGCTCCTTTGCCCTTCGTCGCGTGCACGACCGCGGGACGGGGTTTCTCGACCATGTGCACGGCGCCGCCGCCGACAACCGCGCCGCCACATGCGCAGGCGCATAATTTTGCCAGAGCCATCTTTACGGACATCGTCTTACTTTCACATCGCGGCCGCAGCCTTGGTCAATCAAACGAAAAACCGGCATTAACTTATTTGTCTATTATGCACTATTTCGCCCGCCGAGTACCGCAAAGTACCGTACACTTCGGAAATTTCGCTTAACGGCCCCTTATTGTCCAGGATCGACACAGATGGCGCGCGGGTTGCGACGAGCGGAACATTACCTGCGCCTGTACTTTTCGTCACAACATGCTCTGCGTGCTTGTGCGGTCATTCCGGCATCGGTATAGGCCCGGCCAGACGACGAATTACGGCGATGAGCCTTCGTCGGGGGCATGACGCAACCGCCGACGCCAGGAGAGAAGACACGATGGCGAGCAGCACAACCGGTTCCAGCGATCACGGGGAAACCATGAACAGCCTGCCGGAAGGATACCGGCCCTCCGCCGACGAAGAATTCATGAATCCGACGCAGCTCGATTATTTCCGTCACAAGCTTCTTGAATGGAAGAAGCAGATACTGTCGGAGGCGGAGACCACGCTCGCCGTGCTTCAAAACGAACCGCTGCGCGAGCCGGACATGAACGACCGCGCGTCCAGCGAGACAGACTGGTCCATCGAACTGCGCACCCGTGACCGGCAGCGCAAGCTGATCGCGAAGATCGACGCCGCGCTGCGGCGAATCGACGAGGGCGAATACGGCTATTGCGAGGTGACCGGAGAGCCGATCTCGCTCGGACGGCTGGAGGCGCGTCCGATCGCGACCATGACGCTGGAAGCGCAGGAGCGGCACGAACGACAGGAAAAAATCTCTCGCGACGATTGAGCGCCTGGCAAGGGCCACCCGTTGTGAGGTGGCATTGTAATATTCGGTCATACTGTTATTGCTGGCGTTAGCGGCCTGATTTCACGCAGTATCATTTCGGCGTGGAATCGGTCCGTGCTATAACAAGGGTCAGCAATAACAGCGCGAGCAGTATGAATTCTCGGGCAAGCAAGCGGGACAGTCTGTTCCTGATCACCGTGTTGCACGACGATCAGGGACGCGAAGTCGCGAAGGCGAAGGTGAGAAACCTATCGGCCACAGGGATGCTGGTGGAACCTGACGGTCTGCTTGAGGACGGTCAGCGCCTGCGTTGCAGTTTGCGAGGCATCGGTGACGTGGCCGGAACGGTTGTGCGCTGCGATGGCAACAAATACGGCGTCCAGTTCGACGCGACTATTGACCCGGCCGAGGCTCGTAAGCCCGTCGTCCACCAGCCAAACTCAGAGGCCCCCCTGCCTTACATCAAGAAGACGATTTTCAAGATATAGCGCGCCGCCGGAAACTCCGGGCCGTGGAGCGTGAAGGGGGGATGGCCTTGCTCGGCACAGCTCGAAAGACCCGCGGCGTAAAAAACTGCGTCTCTTTCCGCGCCACCAACGGCGGTTCCAATTCCAGGACAGCCAGACACGGCAACCGCTGACCATCCATGATGGTCGGCGGTGTCCGGCGTCGTTGGTTCAGCGTGTCAGGAGTGGAACATCTCTTCCTTCAGCCGCAGCTTCTGCTTCTTCAGGGCCGCCAGGCGCATCGTGTCCGGAAGGGGTCGACTCAACTCGACCCGAATCTTGTCCTTGATTGCATCGTGCTTGGCATGAAGTGCAGAAATGTGGCTATTTTCCATGAACATTCTCCTGATAACGAATGTGTTGGAAGATCGATTAGAACATGATTCGCACCCGATGTCTCGCCCTGTTTTCGTGGTGGCGACGCATCGGGCCGACGGTGCGATAACCTGTCCCTCTGGATGGCTTGCCAGCCCTGCGGCTGGACGATCCCGCTGGACCGCAAGGCGGAAATCGCGTTATCTGGCGGTGATGGAACCCGAAGATATCATGCGCCGGATCGAGATGCTGAAACAGGATCATCGCGATCTCGACAGTGCGATAGATGCGCTCGCCAGGAGCGGTTCGGCCGATCAGTTGCAGCTTGCCCGGCTGAAGAAACGCAAGCTCGCGCTCCGCGACGAGATCGCGATGCTCGAAGACGCGTTGATTCCCGACATCATCGCCTGAACCAGGGAACGCGAACGTGCCTGAACGGGACAGTTCGCAGTCGCCTCGGCGTTTACCAATTACCAAGGCTGACAAACGAACGGGGATATGCCACCCGGAAGGCATGACGACGGCCGAGTCCCTCGATCCCGCATTGCATGCCCGCCTCATTGACGCGCTCTATATCGATGCGCTGGTGATGGCGGATGAGGCGCGTTCCTATTTCGACAGGGACAGGAAAGTCGTTGGCCGCGCGGGACCGGTGCAGCGGCTTTCCTTCACCTGCGAATCGCTCAAGGTCACGACCAGGCTCATGCACGTGATTTCCTGGCTCATGGCGCAAAAGGCGTGGCAACGGGGCGAGATTACCCGTGAAGGGCTGAAAGACCCGAAATATCATCTGGGCCGCGCGGCGCCGACGGATGAACGGGACGTGTCATCCATGCCGGTGGAGGCGCGTGAATTGGTCCGGGACAGCCAGGCCCTGTATGAGCGGGTGCAGCGCTTGCAGAAGCAGATGCTGATGGAAACGAGGCCCGCCCGCACGGCCGCAGTGGCGCTGCCAACAGGGGTAGGTCCCGCAAGGGAATTGATGGAGCGGCTGGAAAAGGCCTTTTGAAAGTCCTCAAGGGCGGCCTTACCGCTGCTCTTCCATTGAAAAGCGTCATTGCGACGGCGCTGGACCCCGATTAAGCAGGCTGTCCATCCGTCACGTGGTTCCTGCTGAGGTGGAACGCATGGCGCTGCCAAGGGTTTGCTGCTCGTGATGTCGCGCATAAGGCTATCGTCTTGACATTGCCAGGGCGAGGACCGGCTGTTCATACCGTATCCCGGGCATCGGCCGCGGGCACCGGGCTTGCCTTCGCGTTGCTTCTGGCGGGCGGCGGGGCTTTTGGACAGGTTACGGAACGGCCGCAGGGAAGCCTGTCGCCCCCCCGGACCGGAGTCTCCGCCGCGCCGTCTTCGGAAGCGGCCGACGACATGTTCAGCCTCGACATCGATGAGCAGATGGACGTTGGTGTTCCCTGGCCCGACCTCAACGCACAGGCGCCCGATGAACCCGCGCTTCCACCGCCTGAACCGGTGCCGCCGGAGGCATCGCCGTCACCCGGCGGCCTCGCCGGCACACCGCCCGATGAAGAGTTTCAGATGGCGGGCGATCCTGAAGAGCTTGCCGATGACGGATCGGAGCGGCGCTATGACGTCGTGCTCACCGGGCTCGACGAGGTCGAACAAGCCGCCGGTGGTCAGTTTCTTGAAAGGTTCAATTCGCTGTCTTTGCTGAAGGACGCGGAAGGAAAACCGGCCAACATCGCGCAGATCAAGCGCCGGCTGGATCAGGACGCCGATCTCTTGCGCCGGGCGCTGGACGCGGAAGGCTACTACGACGCTATCATAAGGCCGGCCATCCGCCCGCCTGAGACCGCAGGCGAACGGGTGCGCGCCATCCTCGATGTCCGGCCCGGCACGCGCTACACGCTCTCGCGCATTTCCCTGCCGGGGCTAGCGATAGCGGCGCAAAAGGTTCCGGTGCTCGATACGGCGTTCGCTCTGAAGGTTGGCGATCCGGTCGACGCCGATATGATTATGGAAGGGCAGAACCGGCTGGCCGTCGCGCTGGGCGAAAATGGCTTCCCTTTCGCCACCGTGGAAGACCCGGTGGTTACCATCGATCATGACGTGCAGAAGGGCGACCTTGAGATGGTGGTGCGCCCCGGCGGATACCGCCTGTTCGGCGACATCCTCTTGCAGGGCAGTTCTGTAAAACTGTTTTCGGCCAGGCACCTGTCCCGCATCTCGCGCTTCGACAAGGGCGATGTGTACAATGCCACGGACGTCGAGGACCTCCGGCGCGCCATCATCGCGACCGGCCTCGTATCGTCGGCTACCGTCGAACCCCGGCGCGGCGAAGACGCGCAATATGCCGACATCGCCGTCGACGTATCCCCTGCGCCGATGCGTACCATAGCGGGTGAACTTGGCTACGGCACCGGCGAAGGCTTTCGCGCGGAGGCGAGCTGGCAACATCGCAACTTTTTTCCTCCCGAGGGCGCGCTGACGCTGCGCGGCCTTGCCGGCACGCGCGAGCAGGCAGCGGGCGTCCTGTACCGCCGCAATAATTTCCGGCGGCGCGATGTCATTCTGTCGGCGGGGCTGAGTGTCCGGAACCAGACTCCCGAGGCCTATGACGCCAAGTCGGTAACCTTGAGCGGGGCGATCGAGCGTCAGACCAATGTGCTGTTCCAGAAGACCTGGTCGTGGAGCGTTGGCGCTGAACTCATCGCGACGCGCGAACGCGGCTTTTTCGAGGATGCGCTGGTGGAGACGGAACGGGACTATCTGATCGTTGCCTTGCCCGGATCGCTTGTCTTCGACGCGAGCGACAATCTCCTCGATCCCACACGCGGATTTCGGATCGGTATCAGGCTCAGCCCGGAGGTCGCGCGGCGAAACGGAACCTTCACTTACGCGCGGGCTCAGGTCGACGGTTCCCTATACATGCCGGTCAGTGACCGCGTGGTGCTCGCCTCGCGCGCGCGCCTGGGAACGATAGCGGGAGGCGTCGCGGCGGACCGGATCGCTCCTTCACGGCGTTTCTATGCGGGGGGCGGGGCTTCCGTGCGCGGCTATGCCTATCAGTCGATCGGCCCCCGCGATCTCAACAACGATCCGCTGGGCGGAAAGAGCCTGGCCGAGTTCTCGATCGAAGCACGGGTGCGTTTCGGCAGCTTCGGGGTCGTTCCGTTCATCGATGCGGGCAATATCTCGCGAGGGTTCCTACCCGATCTGGGCGGTCTGCGGTACGGCGCGGGACTGGGAATTCGCTATTATTCCAGCTTCGGCCCGATCCGTATCGACGTCGGCACCCCCCTCAACCGGCAGCCGGGTGACCCCAGGGTCGCTGTCTACGTGTCGCTGGGTCAGGCATTTTGATGCCGGGTGATCTGGAAGACGGCCCGGCCGAGGCGGTTCCCGCACGGCGCGCACGCGGCAAGTGGCGCCTTTGGGTGGCGGGGGTGCTGGTCGTTATCGGGCTTCTCGTCGCTGGCGCC
>DASULD010000126.1:0-17309 GCA_036278355.1 Sphingobium sp. | reverse complement strand
CGTGGGAAGCGCGCTTGTCGGCCGGCCAGCCTATCCCCGCCGCGACCGGGCGTCTCCGCCCGGCCTAAATGTCAGTTCACAGCCTGTCGTCCTGATCAGCCACCAGACGCAAACTCGCCCAGACCCGCCAGCACGGCGATGCCATCAAGCACCTTAGCAGTACAAGCGTCGTTCAACCCATCATCGCCGGCCACCGCGACCGCCAGAAGCGCCGCGATCGCATTAATTGCGCCATAAATAACGTCGGGCTCTCGAATGTGGCCCAAAGGCCGGACGCCGCCTCCGCTCGTCCATCCGACCAGCGTCTCCACCGCCCGTTGTTGAGCGGCGTTTTCGTCAATATCCGCGCTCATGCCACACCCCCTAGACGCCGCAGGTCATCGATAATTCCGCCGATCATCGCGTCGGCCACCCTGCTTCCGTCGAACACCCCGGCGCGACGGAACATCTCCATCTTCTCGACCAGATCCGCGAGAGACGGCGCTTGCATCGATACCAAATCCCCAAGCGCGTCCGCGTGCGCGTCGCAAATTTCCCAGTACTGGTCCTCGACGGCGCTGACCTGTTCCATCGTAGCCCGGCCATCCGCATGCGCCCTGTTAGCAGGCAGCATACGAGAAACGTGAAAATCCTCCACCGCTCGATATGTATCGCGCGCCCGCTCGACGGCAGTCGATCAGTCCGCGGCCGTCTTTTCAGGGCCAGCCTCGGGGCTCCATCCCGTTGCTGGCCCGCTTTCAGGGGCACCGCGCCCCGGAAATCATTTCTTGCGCCTCCGCAATTCGATCACGTCGGCGCCTCTGCGCAACTGATCCAGATAGTCGGACCACCACGCCGACATGCGGACGCGCTCATCCCAATGCGAGCCACGATGATATGCGCCGCGCACCTTATCCTCGTGGCCATGCGCAAGCGCCCGCTCGATCGCGTCTGGGGTCCACAACGCCTTCTTCGTGGCGGGATCGACCGCCTCGTTCAACAGGGTTGAAGCCATCGCGCGAAACCCATGCGCGCTCATTTCGTTGCTGCCATAACCAAGCCTCCGCAGAGCAGCGTTGAGCGTGCCGTCGCTGATTGGGCGGGCTGTGGACCGAATCGACGGGAACACGAAACCGGCGTCACGCCCACGAAATTGCTGCCATTCCTCCAGTAGGGCGATGACCTGCCGCGACAGCGGGACGGCATGGGGCCGCTTCATCTTCATCTTGGCGGCGGGGAGGATCCAAACCGCATTGTCGAAGTCAAATTCGGCCCACTCGGCTTGCCGCAGCTCGCCCGGACGCACGAACACGTGGGGGATCATCTTTAGCGCGTAGAGCGTGGCCGCATTGCCCGAGTATCCGTCGATGGCACGGAGAAGTGCGCCGACGTTCACAGCGTCAGTGATGGCGGCCCGGTGCGTCGTGGTCGGGGCGATCAGTGCGCCGCGCAAGTCGCGCGTCGGATCTGAAACGGCCCGGCCGGTCTGTATCCCATACCGAAAGATCATGCCCGCGAGTTGCACAGCGCGTCGAGCGCTCTCGTGCTTGCCGGTGGCCTCAATCCTTTTCACCGCGGCCAGAATCTCCGGTGGCGTTATGTCGGATATGGGCAGCTTGCCAATGAATGGCAGCAGACGGGACAGGAAACGGCGCTGCTTGGCCTCGGTGCGTTCGGACCAGCGCTTGTCACCGTCGGCGAGGCGCTTGGCGATGAAGTCCTCTGCAACTGCCGCGAAGGTGTTGGAGCGGACCTCCTGCGACTGCGCCTTGCGGCGGGCCTTCTCAATCGAGGGGTCTGCGCCGGCTTCGATCAACCGCTTGGCATCGTCGCGGCGAGTGCGGGCGTCGGCCAGGCTGACGGCCGGATATGTTCCGAGCGCGAGTTTCTTCTCCCGGCCGTCGATTCGATACTTCAGGCGCCAAAGCTTTCCACCGGATGGCTGCACAAGCAGGAACAACCCGCCGGCGTCGCCCAGCTTATAGGGCTTTTCCCTAGGCTTGGCATTGCGCACCGCGACATCCGTCAGTGCCATGGGGGCCACTTTCCTTCCGGCTTCGGGGTTATTGCGAAATAGCCCCTAATCTGGCCCCCAATTTCACCGGCTGCACGCGAATGATTGCGAAAACAGGTGAAGGAACCCCAGCCCGTATACCTCGGATTTCTGCGGTTTGTCCAGATGTAGATGAAGGTGGGCGAAAGGGTAGTTGGCTCCCCGAGTAGGATTCGAACCTACGGCCATTCGATTAACAGTCGAATGCTCTACCGCTGAGCTATCGGGGAGCAGCCCCGCTTCCGGGGCAGGCCGCGCCTATAGCAGCGCAGTTTGCGCCATGGCAAGGGGCATCAGGCGATAAATTGCTCGGCGGCGATCCGGTCATCAAGCGTGTGTTCCGGGTCGAACAGCAAGGTGAGGGGGGTCGTTCGATCGACCGCCACATCCACGCATGATACGTCGCGAACCTCGCGCTGGTCGCCCACGGCACTGACGGGGCGTTTTTGCGGATCCAGTACGCGAAAGCGCACGCGGGTGCTTTCGGGCAAGATGGCGCCGCGCCAGCGACGGGGCCGGAAAGGGCTGATGGGGGTCAGCGCGATAAGGCCTGAGCCGAGCGGCAGGATCGGGCCATGAGCGGACAGGTTGTACGCGGTGGAACCAGCCGGCGTCGCCACCAGCACGCCATCGCACGCCAGTTCGGGCAGCACCACCCGATCGTTGACGGAAACCTCTATCTTGGCGGTCTGGCGCGTTTCGCGCAGCAACGAGACCTCGTTGATCGCCGGCAGCGACAAATCTTCCTGGTCTACGGTCTTAACATGCATTCGCAGAGGGTTGACCTTGAACGCTTTTGCGGTCGCAATACGCTGCTCCAGCCGTTCCAGCCGCCATTCGTTCATCAGGAATCCGACTGTGCCCAGGTTCATGCCGAACACAGGCTTGATTGCGTGACCTTCGAGCATCGCATGCAGTGTGTGCAGCATGAACCCATCGCCACCCAGTGCGATGATGAGCTCGGCATCTGCGGCTTCCGTGAAGTTATAGGTTGCCCGCAACCGCTGCTCGGCAGCGCGCGCGGCGGGGGTCCCAGAGGCAACCAGGGCCCAGCGCGGTTCGGAATTCATCCCCCGGTTACGTTCATATGCCGTTCGGTTGTGCCCCGGCTGCCGTCGGCGCCGATCGCGAAATCGTGCGCGAGCGGCTTCGCGATGAGCGCCCGGTCAAGGGCGGCATCAACTGCCGCGATACCGCCGGTGCGATATGCAGTCTTGAAATCGACATGATCTTCATGACCGAGGCACATGAAGATCTTGCCCTCACAGGTGAGCCTCATGCGGTTGCAACCCGCGCAGAAATTGTTGCTGAGCGGCGTGATGAGGCCAAGCCGGATGCCTGGCAGTCCTGCCGCCTCGAAATAGCGGGCCGGGCCGCCGCTGCGATAGGGCACCGGAGTGAGCGTGTGGGCTCTCTCGATCTGCTCTACCGCCACGGCGAGGGGTAGATAGCGGTCGGCCCTGTCTTCGTCGATTTCACCCAGCGGCATGGTTTCGATCAGCGTCAGGTCATGGCCCTGTTCCGCGCACCAGCGAAGCATCGGCACGAACTCGTCGTCATTGATGCCCCGCAACGCCACCATGTTGATCTTTATGCGCAGGCCTGCCTGCCGGGCTGCGGCGATGCCCTCCAGCACGCGATCGAGCTTGCCATGGCGGGTCACAAAGGCAAAACGGCCGGGATCGAGACTGTCGAGGCTCACATTGATGCGGCGCATACCGGCGTCGAACAATTCTTTGGCATGATCGGCGAGCCGCGTCCCGTTGGTCGTCAGCGTCAGTTCGTCAAGCGTACCTGTGTCCAGATGCCGCCCGATCCGGCGCGCGAGATCCATAAAGTCCCTGCGCACCAGCGGCTCTCCGCCAGACAGACGGATCTTGCGTACCCCGCGCGCGATGAACCGGTCGGCGATGATGGCGATTTCTTCGAGAGAGAGTACCTGATCGCGCGGCAGGAACGTCATGGTTTCCGACATGCAATAGCGGCAGCGCAGATCACACCGGTCAGTGACGGAAATGCGCAGATACTCGATGCGCCGACCGAAGCCGTCGACCATCGGTTTTACCTGCGACTGGGAACTGCTTGTCATTGCAGCAGATTAGACCAGGGCGGAACCCTGCGCAAGGCATTCGGAGATCGGTCGATTGCGGTTGCGATAAGCTCACGGTAATCTATTTTGCCCATGCTGGTGATGGCGGATATGAAGTTTGTGTGATGCTGGCGGCAAGCGGAGGAACGAATTTCAAATCCGAAACCACAATAGAAACAATAAGTTGCTAGTGTTTCTTTTGAATTCGAAGCACGCTCTGTGCCAGCTGAATAAATCCAGCGAACTTCGGATTCGGGGCACTGGTGCGTAAGGGCGCGGTTTTCGGGCGGGATGCATCTGACCAACACTGACATGACAAAGGCGGGACAACCGGCCTCCATTCTTGCCGTGCTGTCCCGGAATCCCGAGGAGATCACGGCGTGCCTCCCGCCCGACTGGCGGGTTGTGGCGCTGTCGCGGGCGGAGGACAGCGGAAGCGTTGATGCAGCGCGCGCGGTCCTGATCGACCTTCGGGAGGGCGTTCCCGCGTCTCTCGAAGCTTTGCGGCCGTTGGCGGGAGTTCCATATATTGCGCTGCTTGGTCCCGAGGACGGCCCCGCCGACGCGCTTCTCGACATTGGAATAACGCATTTCCTCGACTGGCCGGTCAGCCGCGGGGTGCTGGAAGCAACGCTGAAGGCAGCGTGCGCGGTGGCGGACAGGTTGCGCGCGGTGGAGTCTGCGGTCTGGCGATCGCCCGGTGACGAAACGGATGCGCTTACCGGACTTGCCAGCCGTCCGGTGGCACGGGCGTGGCTGGATGCGCGACTGGGCGCGCGCGGCGGCGGCGTCTCTGCCTGCCTGCTGATCGGCATAAGCCAGTTCGACAGCATCAATGCCGCTTACGGCAAAAGCGCGGGAGACAGTGTGCTCGCTGCGATTGCCGGGCGGATTGAACGATGCTTGGGCCGGACAGCGACTGGTCAGCATATGGTGGCGCGCATGGGCGGTACGGAATATCTCGTCGCCTGCTCCAATCCTGCGGCCGTGGACCCGACGGAACTGGCGCGTCACCTCCTTGCAGAGGTGTCGCGGCCGTTTTTGGCCGATGGCCAGGTCATCCGGCTTACGGCGCGATGCGGCATTGCTTTGCCCGTTGCGGAGGATGATGCCTCGCGGCTTTTGCGGCGGGCAAGCGCGGCGCTTTCCGATGCGCGGCGATCGGCCACGAGCGAGGTGATAACCCGGTCGGGCAAGAGGCGGCGGGCAGGCGGAGGGCCGGGCAACGATCTCGATCGACTGGACGCCGATTTGCGGCTCGCGCTTGAGGGTGGCGAAATCGGCATCGTCTACCAGCCGCAATACGACAGCCACAGTGACAGGATCCTGGGTGTGGAGGCCCTGGCACGCTGGAACCATCCACGGCTGGGGCGGCTCGATGCCGCGACGCTGTTCGAGGCAGCGGATCGTTCGGACTATCTGCTGCCGCTGTCACGTCATATTCAGCGTACGGCGCTCGCCGAAGCTGGACGCTGGCCCGAGACTCTCGGAAGATTGCGGCTGTCGATCAACGTCACCGCCGCCGACCTGGCGCAGGAGGATTTTGTTTCCGGCTTGCTCGCGATAGTAGAGGAGAGCGGTTTTCCGCGCGATCGCCTCACGGTGGAGATTACCGAAACCGGGCTGATCGAAAATATCGAGCGGGCAGCCGCGCTGCTCAGGGATCTCCGGCGAAACGGTCTGTCGGTCGCGATTGACGATTTCGGTACCGGCTATTCGAGCCTGGCCTATCTGAAGGCGCTACACCCAGATTATCTCAAGATCGACCACAGTCTCAGCCGGGACATCGTGGGGACGCCGAGGGATCGGGTGATTGTTCGCGCGATCATTGCAATGGCAAGATCGCTTGCGCTGACCGTGATAGCCGAAGGGGTGGAGAGCGAGGAACAATTGACGCTTCTGGCACGGGAAGGTTGCGACATCTACCAGGGTTTCCTGCGGTCTCCGGCCGTCACGAGCCAGGAACTGGACCGGATCTGCAATGAAGACCGGGGGAGCTAGGCGGTGTGGACTCCAAATTCGCCCTGTTGAACGGCCAGTGGGAGCGAGTTTCAAATCCACAACCCTGGCCTATCCGGTACCCGTCACGAAAAGCTGCGACTGAACGCAGACGTGGCCGTATCAACTCGCCAGCTTCGCCAGTCCCCTTGATAGTTGCAACCCTGCGTGAAGTCGCGCGGCGCCGTCTTTCCAGGCTCTTGCGATGACGAGCTTGTTGTCGGGCCGCAGCTTTGCCGTCCCCTGCAGCCGCTGAACATAGTCGATCAGGCCGGGCGGGTTGGTGAACTGGTCATTGTGGAAGGCGACCAGCGCGCCTTTCGCACCGACGTCCAGCCGCGCGACGCCGGCCTTCATGCAGTTCTGTTTTATCCGGATAAGCGTGAGCAGGTTTTCGGTGGGTCCGGGCAGCGTGCCGAAGCGGTCGATCAACTCGGCTGCAAACGCCTCTACCGCGCGATCATCCTCCAGGTCGTTGAGACGCCGGTAAAGGCCCATGCGCAGGTCGAGATCGGGAACATAGTCCTCCGGTATCTGCACCGGCGCGTCGATGGTGATCTGCGGTGAAAAAGCGTCGCGCGGGATGAATTCCGTCGATCCGCCCGCCTTGGCTTCCAGGATCGCGTCCTCCAGCATCGACTGATAGAGTTCGAACCCGACCTCCTTGATGTGGCCAGACTGCTCGTCCCCCACCAGGTTGCCCGCGCCGCGAATGTCCAGATCATGGCTGGCCAGTTGAAACCCCGCGCCGAGCGTATCGAGATCGGACAGCACCTTCAGGCGTTTTTCCGCGGTCTCTGTAATGATGCGGTCGGGCGGTGTTGTGAAATAGGCATAAGCCCGCGTCTTGGATCGGCCGACGCGGCCGCGCAATTGATAAAGCTGGGAAAGCCCGAAACGGTCGGCCCGATGGATGATGAGCGTGTTGGCGCTGGGAATGTCGAGGCCGCTTTCGACGATTGTAGTCGAGAGCAGCACGTCATACTTCCTGTCGTAGAAGGCGGACATGCGCTCCTCGACCTCGCCGGCTGCCATCTGGCCGTGGGCAACGACCATTTTCACCTCGGGCACCTGCGCGCGCAGGAACTCTTCGATGTCGGGAAGATCGGCGATGCGCGGCACGACGAAAAAGCTCTGTCCGCCACGATAATGCTCACGCAGAAGGGCCTCACGGATGACGACGCCGTCCCAGGGCATCACATAGGTGCGTACGGCCAGGCGGTCGACCGGCGGAGTCTGAATCACGGACAACTCGCGCAGGCCCGACATCGCCATTTGCAGCGTGCGGGGAATCGGCGTGGCGGTCAGCGTCAGCACATGCACGTCTGTCTTGAACTGCTTCAGCCGTTCCTTGTGGACGACGCCGAAATGCTGTTCCTCGTCGACAATGACGAGGCCCAGGCGTTTGAAGTCGGTTCCCTTGGCGAGCAGGGCATGAGTGCCGATGACGATGTCGATCGTGCCGTTCGCCATCCCCTCCTTCGTAGCCTTCGTTTCCGCCGTCGGAACAAGGCGGGAGAGACGCCCGATGTTGAGGGGGAAGCCGGCGAAGCGTTCCGTAAAGTTGCGGTGATGTTGCCGCGCGAGCAGGGTCGTGGGGCAGATCAGCGCCACCTGAAGGCCCGCCATTGCCGCGACGAAGGCGGCGCGTAGTGCGACCTCGGTCTTGCCGAACCCTACATCGCCGCACACCAGACGATCCATCGGCCTGCCCTGGCCCAGATCCTCGATCACATCGGCGATCGCGCGTTCCTGATCCTCCGTCTCCTGATAGGGAAAGCGATCGGCGAATACCGGATACCCGCCGCTGTCGGGTTCGGCGACCGCAGCGGGACGCAACGCCCGAGCCGCCGCCACTTTCAGCAGTTCCCCGGCGATCTCCCTGATGCGTTCCTTCATCCGGGCCTTGCGCCGCTGCCACGCCTCGCCGCCCAGCCTGTCCAGCGTCGCACCCTCATTCCCCGCGCCGTAACGGGACAGGACATCAAGATTTTCGACCGGCACGTAGAGCTTGTCGCCCCCGGCATATTCGACCGCAACGCAATCATGCGGGGCATTGCCGACGGGGATGGAGGTCAGCCCTTCATATTTGCCGATGCCGTGGTCGGCATGAACGACGAGGTCGCCCGGCGTCAGGGTCGCCAGTTCGGCGAGGAAGGCGTCGGCGCTTTTGCGTCGCTTGACTCGCCGCACCAGCCGGTCGCCGAGCATGTCCTGCTCAGTGAAAAGTGTCAGGTTCGCCGTGGAAAATCCGTGTTCCAGCGGCAGGACGACAAGTGCGACGTCCGCCCGTCCCCCCGCCAGGCCGAGAGCCTCCTGCCACGTATCGGCCTGGGCGAGGCGCTCCACGCCGTGATCCTTGAGCAGGCCCGAGAGGCGCTCGCGCGCGCCTGACGAATAGCTGGCGATCACGACCTTGCGGCCGGTCTTCCGCTGATCGGCCATATGACGCGCGGCCGCTTCGTAGATGTTGGCGTTCTGGGCACGCTCAGGGGCGAAGTCTCGGGCTGCCTCCGCGCCGAAGTCGAGCACCGTCGCACTTTCCGGCTCATGGAAAGGCGAGGTGACGTGCATGGGGCGTCCGATGATCTCCTTGTCCCACTCCGCGCGGGACGGATAGAGTGTGTCGGGCTCCAGTGGACGATAGCTGCCCGGATCGCTCACCTTTGCCGCCGCGCGGTTCTGGTAATAATCGGCAATGGATTCGAACCGGGTCTGCGCCGCCCCTGTGACGCCGGCATCGCGAATAACGAGCGCGGTTTCGCCCATATGTTCCAGAACTGGCGCCAGCCGCTCCTCGAATAGCGGCAGCCAATGTTCCATCCCGGCGAGCCGGCGGCCCTCGCTTACGGCCTGATAGAGCGGGTCGCCCGTCGCGGTCGCGCCGAACAGCTCGCGGTAGCGGGACCGGAATCGCTTGATCGTATCCTCGTCCAGCAAGGCTTCCGACGCCGGCAGCAGGGTAAAGCTTGGCACGTCGCCGGTCGAGCGCTGGCTGTCCGGATCGAAGCTGCGCAGCGTTTCGATCTCGTCACCGAAAAAGTCGAGGCGCAGGGGCTCCGGCACGCCACCTGGAAAAAGGTCCACGATGCCGCCGCGAACGGCATATTCGCCCGCGTCGTGTACGGTCTCGGTTCTGCTGTAGCCGTTGGACTGGAGCAAGGCGACAAGGCGATCGATGGCGATGCGTTCACCGGGCGCCAGGCGCGCGACGAGTTGACGGACGCGAAAGGGCGTCAGTGTAAGCTGCGTCACGGCGGCCACGGTGGTCAGGACAAGCTGCGGTCCCCGGACCGGCGCCTGAAGCGCATGAAGGCCCGCGAGCCGCGCCGCCGAGGAACGAAGCGACGGGGATGCCCGATCGTAGGGCAGGCAGTCCCACGCCGGAAGCGCAATGATCTCCAGCTCCGGCGCGAACCATGCTGCCGTATCTGCTATTGCCTGCATCGCCTGCTGATCGGGCGCGATGAAGACGACGCGGCCCGGGGTTGAGCCCCCGCCTTTTGCCCGTGCCAGATCACCCAGCAGCAGCGGCAGGAACCCCGCAGGCACGCCGGAAAGGACCAGCGGCTCACGCGCGGAAAGAATGCGGGAAAGGTCGTTCATGCTTCTGGGTGGCGAATGCAGGAGAGCAACGGGATCATTTTGGTATCTCGATGAAATCGAGCCGGCGGAAGGAGTCCATCATGGCGCCCTGAAACCGTTCCGGGACAGGCGCGGTTCCCATCGCCCAGGCCATGATATCGGCATCCTGTTCCTCGATCAGGGTTTCGAACCAGGCGATCTCTTCTTCGTTCCAGCTGGTGCCATAGCGATCGAAGAAGCCGCCGACGGTGAAGTCCGCCTCACGCGTTCCACGATGCCAGGCACGGAATTTGAGGCGACGCAGGCGGGAGTTGTCTTTCATGTTCAGATGTCCTTTGCCCGTGCCATGCCGGTGCGGTAGAGGAGCCGCATAGCCATGCGACCCGAACTTCTCAATCCGATGTTCGCCGAAATTTCGGTACTGAAAGGGGTGGGGAACGCCCTGGCCAAACCGCTGGACCGGCTCGGCCTGTCGCGCATGGTCGATCTGGCCTTTCATCTGCCCAGCGGATGGGTGCAACGCAAGCGGGTGGATGCTCTTGATCCGGCCGATGCGGGCGAGATCGTCATCGTGACGCTGACGCCGGTGGAGTATCGTTCGTCGGGCTCATCCCGCGCGCCCTTCCGGGTCGTCGCGCGGGATGCGATGGGGAACAGCGTCAACCTCGTCTACTTCGGCAAGAACAGCGGCTGGCCCAGAAAGCTGCTTCCCCTCGGCGAACAGCGGGTGGTGACGGGCCGACTGGAGGCCTGGGGCGAGCAGCTACAGATCGTTCACCCCGACCATGTCGAACCCGTGGAAGCTGCAAGTGAAATCAGGGTGATGGAGCCGGTTTATCGTCTGTCCGAAGGGATAACCGCCGGGCGGATGCGCGATCTTGTCGGCGCTGCGCTCTCCCGCGTACCCGACCCGCCCGAATGGGTCGAGCCATCGGTGCTGGCGCGGATGGGCTGGAGGGGGTGGCGCGACAGCCTGCTTGCCGTTCACGCCTCTCCGGACGCGCGCGATGCACGCCGCCGCCTGGCCTATGACGAGATATTCTCCGGTCAGCTTGCGCTGATGCTGGTGCGGGCAGCTTCGCGCCGTCGGAAAGCGTCGCCGGTACGCTCCACCGGGCGCTTGCGTGGGGCAGTCCGCCTTCCGTTTGCGCCCACCGGCGCGCAGATTCGCACCGTGGGCGAGATCGACGGCGATATCGCGCAGGATTCGCCGATGCTGCGCCTGCTGCAGGGTGATGTGGGATCGGGCAAAACCTGGGTTGCGTTGATGGCGTTGCTTGCGGCCGTGGAATGCGGGATGCAGGGTGCGTTGCTCGCGCCGACAGAGATTTTGGCGCGTCAGCATTTCGACACGTTGCGGACGATGCTGTCGGGAGTACCGGTGTCCATCGCCGTGCTGACAGGGCGGGAAAAGGGCAAGGCACGAGAGGCCACGTTGATGGGTCTCGCCGATGGCAGCATAGATATCCTCGTCGGCACCCATGCGATATTCCAGGAAGCCGTCAATTATCATGATCTCGGCCTCGTCGTGATCGACGAACAGCACCGGTTCGGGGTCGCGCAACGGGTGATGCTGGCATCCAAGGCGCGGACCAATCCGCACGTTCTGGTGATGACGGCGACGCCGATCCCGCGCACGCTGACCCTTACTTATTACGGTGACATGGAGGTCTCGCGCCTCGATGAGATGCCCCCCGGACGCCAGCCCATTCGCACCCTGGTAAGTTCGATCGACAAGCTCGATGAAGTCATAGAGGGTCTCGGCCGCCATATTGCGGCAGATGGGCAGGCTTATTGGGTTTGCCCGCTGGTCGAAGAGAGCGAGTTGTCCGATCAGGCGGCCGCCGAGGAACGGGCGCAGGCGCTTCGCCTCCGCTTCGGTGACAGGGTCGCGCTGGTCCACGGGCGGATGAAGGGGCCGGACAAGGACGCTGTGATGGCGCGCTTCGCAAGCGGGCAGGCGAGGGTTCTGGTCGCGACTACCGTGATCGAGGTCGGCGTGGATGTGCCCAACGCGACGCTGATGGTCATCGAAGGTGCGGACCGCTTTGGCCTGGCCCAGTTGCATCAGCTTCGAGGGAGAGTGGGGCGCGGGGAGAAACCGTCTACCTGCCTGCTACTCCGGGGCAATGCCCTTTCCGAAACCGCGCGGGCGCGGCTCGCATTGATGCGGGAGACGAATGACGGCTTCCGCATCGCTGAGGAAGATCTGAAGCTGCGCGGGGCGGGCGACTATCTCGGCACACGCCAGTCGGGTGAGCAGCGCTTCCGCCTCGCGGGGGACGAAGACATAGGTGACTTGATCGACATGGCGCGCGACGACGCGCGTCTACTGGTCGAACGCGACGGCGGGCTCGATTCCGACAGGGGGCGGGCTGCGCGCAACTGCCTTTATCTGTTCGAACGGGATGCGGCGGTGGGGCTGTTGAAGGGCGGCTGACGAAGCGCGACGGGTCGCTTGTCTCGGATGAACCGACCGAAGCACGGGGATGGGTGGTCCGAAACCTTGGAACAAAGGCATTGTTCCGGCCCTTTTTCCGACATGGGCGATACGCATTTTGATCCGTCGCTGGGTGGGGTTGACTGGCGCACACTGGCGGGGCTGGCCGGAAGTGTCCTTGCGGCGCTGCTGGTCCATTTCCTGATTTTCGCGATATTGCGGCGCGTATCACACAGGACTCCCTTCGTGGGCGACACGGCCATATTGGATGCGATCCGTCAGCCCTCACGCTGGATGATCCTCCTGTTTGCCGTATCCTCCGTAATGCCGACTGTCGGCCTAGGTTCCGGACCCGAGCGATGGTGGAGCATCGGCTCCGCCATTGCGATGGCGGCTTTTGCTGGATGGCTGGCGTTGCGTGTCGTCCACGCCGCGAGCGTTATCATCGAAGATCGGACCGACATTACGGTTCAGAACAACCTGATGGCCCGTCGGCGCATGACGCGATTGCGGATACTGAACCGCATCGTTCAAGTGCTGATCCTGTTTCTGACAATGGCCTTCATGCTGATGGCAATACCCGCCGTGCGCAGCGTGGGTGTGACGCTTGTTGCCTCGGCAGGCCTTGCGGCACTAGCTGTCGGCGCAGCGGCTCAGCCCGCACTCAAGAACCTGATTGCAGGTATCCAGATGGCGTTTACCGAACCGATCCGGCTGGACGATGTCGTGATTGTCGAGGGAGAATGGGGGAGGATAGAGGATATCCGCCTTACCTATGCCGTGGTCCGCGTCTGGGATGACCGGCGGATGGTGGTGCCGATTTCCTATTTTCTGGAAAAGCCGTTTCAGAACTGGACACGTGAAACGTCCGCTCTGGTTGGCGCCGTGATATTCCATGTTGATCATGCAGCCGACGTTGGCCGCATCCGTGAAAAGTTCCTGCGTGCGGTGAAGGCAAGCAGGCATTGGGACGGCCGCACCGCAGCGCTCCAGGTCACCGAACATAAGATGGACGGAATGGAATTGCGCGGTCTGTGCAGTGCGTCCGACGCCGGAAGCGTCTGGGACTTGCGTTGCGAGGTGCGCGAGGCCGTCGCCGATTTCATCCGCACCGAACTGACCGAGGCGATCGCACGCGACCGGCTGCGCGTCATCGCGCCATCGGCGGGGGAGGAGTGCGACGACAGGGAGGAGGCCGGGGAACTTATCCCTCAGCGATGATCCCGTGCTTCTTCTTTCCGAAGCTGATTTTGTCACCCGGCTTCGGTGCGTAGGCCGGATCGCGAATCACCTCGTCATTTACACGGATCGCACCCTCGTCGAGCTTGCGCTTGACCTCCTTGTTGGAGGCCGCAAAGCCCAGTCCCACGATGGCGGCGAGTATCGTCGAGGCGGCATCCGCCGGCACGCTGGGCAAATCCTCACCCGCTCCGCCGGCGAAGGTCGCGGCGGCGGTCTGGGCGGCGGCGGTGGCCGCATCGCGGCCGTGGATCATCGCGGTCGCCTCATTGGCCAGCATCTTTTTTGCTTCGTTGATCTCGGCGCCTTCAAGCTTTTCCAGCCGTGCGATCTCGTCAAGCGGCAGATCCGTGAACAACCGCAGGAAACGGCCGACATCGGCGTCCTGCGTGTTGCGCCAGAATTGCCAGTAATCGTAAGCAGGCAGCGCCTCTTCATTGAGCCAGACGGCGCCCTTGGCCGTTTTCCCCATCTTCCCGCCGTCGGCGGTGGTGATGAGAGGGCTTGTGAGGCCGAACACCTCCGTGCCGTCGACCCGGCGCGACAGCTCTATCCCATTGACGATGTTGCCCCATTGGTCCGACCCGCCCATTTGCAAGCGGCATTGCGCGCGGCGGGACAGCTCCAGAAAGTCATAGGCTTGCAGGATCATGTAATTGAATTCAAGGAACGACAGCGACTGATCGCGGTCGAGGCGCAGCTTCACGGAATCAAAGCTCAGCATCCGGTTTACCGAGAAATGCTGGCCGATGTCGCGCAGGAACGGAATATATTCGAGGGTATCCAGCCAGTCGGCATTGTTGACCATCACCGCGTCCGCGGGGCCGTCGCCAAAAGTCAGGAAGTGCGCGAACACCCGCTGGATCGAGGCTATATTCTGCTGGATCACGTCCCCGGTCATCAATTTGCGAGCTTCGTCGCGCAGGCTGGGATCGCCGATCTTCGACGTGCCGCCGCCCATCAGGACGATGGGCTTGTGGCCTGCCTGCTGCATCCGCCGCAGCATCATGATCTGCACCAGGCTGCCGACATGAAGCGAGGGCGCTGTGGCGTCGAATCCGATATATCCCGGCACGACCTGCTTTTGCGCGAGCGCATCCAGCCCTTCCGCATCGGTCAGCTGATGGATATAGCCGCGCGAGGACAACAGGTGCAGCAGTTCGGAGCGATATTCGGTCATGCGGGCGCCCTTAGCATGGAGAATCGCGGCTGAGTAGAGTGTTGGCAAAACGGGCGCTGACGTGTCACGGGGCGCAGCCTAGCGGGGCGCCGCAGGCTATGGCCGGCACGGTTATGCTGCGGGACGATGGCTCGCTGGGCATCCAATATGACCTCCTCGGCAAAATCGGCGACCTTGCCATTCCCGATTCCGCGCCCGGCGTGCACACCGATGGCCTGTGGCAAACCACCTGTTTCGAGCTGTTCGTCGGCGATGGCGCGGGCTATCGCGAGTTCAACTTCTCCCCTTCCAGCGCCTGGGCAGGCTATCGCTTTTCCGGCTATCGGGAGGGCATGACGGCGCTCGATATTCCTGCGCCCGTGATTGATCTGGAACAGGACGAGGAAAGGCTCCGGTTGTCGGTCATGCTGGACCGAATGGCGTTGCCGTCCCCCCCGTGGAAAATCGGGCTTTCCGCCGTGATCGAGGATATGTCGGGAATGAAAAGCTATTGGGCGCTCGCCCATCCGCCCGGCACGCCCGATTTCCATCATCCCGATTGCTTCGTGCTGCTCTTGGAGGCAGGGAAGGGGGCATGACCACATTATTCGGCATAGACCGCTTCCTTTCCGATCCCGTTCTGCGTGCGCCGCTTGCCGGAAAGCGGGTTGCCTTGCTCGCCCATCCCGCCTCGGTGACTGCGGATCTGACCCATAGCCTGGATGCGATTGCCCAATTGCCCGGCATTCGTCTTTCCGCCGCGTTCGGGCCGCAACATGGCCTGCGTGGAGACAAGCAGGACAATATGATGGAAAGCCCGGACTTTGCCGATCCGGTGCATGGCATCCCGATATTCAGCCTTTATGGCGAGGTGCGGCGTCCGACCGAAGCCATGATGGATAGTTTCGATGTCATCCTGATCGACCTTCAGGACGTAGGTTGCCGCATCTATACCTTCATCACCACGCTGCTCTACATGCTGGAGGCGGCGGCGCGGCATGGCAAGGCCGTGTGGGTGCTGGACAGGCCGAACCCTGTCGGCAGGCCGGTGGAGGGCCTTTCCTTGCGCGCCGGGTGGGAAAGCTTCGTCGGCGCCGGGCCGATGCCCATGCGGCACGGGCTGACGCTGGGTGAGCTTGGGCATTGGTTTGTCGCGCATTATGGGCTCGACGTCGACTATCACGTGGTCCCGATGGAAGGCTGGTCGCCGGAGGCGGCGCCCGGCCACGGCTGGCCAATGGATCGGCTATGGATCAACCCCAGTCCCAATGCGCCCAACCTCAACATGACGCGCGCCTATCCCGGCACGGTGATGCTGGAGGGCACGACGCTGTCGGAGGGGAGGGGGACAACCCGCCCGCTGGAGCTTTTTGGCGCCCCTGATATCGACGCGCGCGCCATCATAGCGGACATGCGCGGCTTCGCGCCGCATTGGCTGGATGGCTGCGCGTTTCGGGATTGCTGGTTTGAGCCAACCTTCCACAAGCATGTAGGCCAGCTTTGCAACGGCGTTCATATTCATGCGGAAGGGGCGTTCTACAGCCATGCGGATTTCCGTCCGTGGCGGCTTCAGGCGCTGGCGTTCAAGGCGATCCGGCGGCTTTATCCGGACTATCCGCTGTGGCGTGATTTTCCCTACGAATATGAGTTCGGGAAGCTGCCGATCGATGTGATCAACGGGTCGCCGCTGCTGCGGGAATGGGTGGACGATCCTGCCGCCACCCCGGACGGCCTCGATGCGCAGGCCCTTTCCGATGAACGGGCGTGGGAAGACGAGCGGCGGGCGTTTCTGCTTTATTGACCTGTCACCGCTTCCGGCTCAGTTCCCGCGTCGCCTCGTCCAGCCCGTCGAGGGTCAGCGGATACATGCGGTCGTTCATCAACTGGCGGATCATCTTGTTGGATTGGCTGTAATTCCAGTGCGCGCTCGCCTCCGGGTTGATCCAGACTGTCGCCGGATAGGTGTGCGCCACCCGTTCCAGCCAGACGGCGCCCGCCTCCGGATTCATATGCTCGACACTGCCGCCCGGATGGGTGATCTCATAAGGGCTCATGGACGCGTCACCCACGAATACCACTTTGTAATCATGCCCATATTTGTGGAGGATGTCCCAAGTCGGAATGCGTTCCGAAAACCGCCGACGATTGTCCTTCCACACGCTTTCGTACAGGCAGTTGTGGAAGTAGAAGAACTCCAGGTTCTTGAACTCCGTCGTTGCCGCGCTGAACAGCTCCTCGGTCAGCTTGATGTGCGGGTCCATTGATCCGCCAACGTCGAGGAAAAGCAGCAGCTTAACCGCATTGTGGCGCTCGGGACGCATATGGATGTCCAGGAAACCGCGGCGGGCCGTGCCCGATATGGTGGCGTCGAGATCAAGCTCATCGGCTGCGCCTTCGCGTGCAAAGCGCCGCAATCGGCGAAGCGCGACCTTGATGTTGCGGGTTCCGAGCTCTCGCGTCGAATCGAGGTTGGCAAAGTCGCGCCGTTCCCACACCTTGATCGCGCGCTTGTGACGGCTTTCGCCGCCGATCCGGATGCCTTCGGGATTATAGCCCGCGTTGCCGAAGGGGCTGGTGCCGCCCGTGCCGATCCACTTGCTGCCGCCCTGATGCCGGCCCTGCTGTTCTTCGAGACGCTTCTTCAGCGTCTCCATGATCTCCTCCCAGGACCCGAGCGACTTGATCTTTTCCATTTCCTCGGGGCTGAGAAATTTTTCGGCGACCGCGCGCAGCCAGTCTTCCGGTATGTCGGCGCCGGGCATCTCGG
>DASULD010000125.1:0-22512 GCA_036278355.1 Sphingobium sp. | reverse complement strand
CCTGGGCCGAAGCCGCTTTCCGGGCCGTCTGCTCTATCGATCGGACCAGCTCCGCCGATCCGAAGCCAGGCTGAAATTCGCTGCCGCCGCAGGCATCCGTGAGTTCCGAGAAGTTCACGCGCAGCAGGATGTCTTCGTCTTCATTGCCTATGTCAAAAGCACATCGCGATGGATCGCGCCGAGTGTGGAGCAACTCGCCCCACATCTCCCGCGCTGCGGCGAACGCCTCGAGACAGGCCTCCTCGGTGCTGGCGAACTCAACGCCGAAATCGTCCGGTTCGAGGGTTTCACCGTCGAAGAAATGGAAGTAAAACAGTGGCATGATGTAGCGGTCCGTCCGGTAAGAATCGGCGCCCCGGCGCACGAGCATCGCCGCTAATGCCTTTGTCGTCAATGGCTTTTCGGCGGACCTTGTCAGCACTGTATGAAAGCGCTCTACGTCGCCCGGTGCCCGAATGCTGCGGAGTCGGAAATGCTCGTCTCGGAAAACATCGCCGGAATTCCACGGGGACAGACACCCGTCTGCGCCATCGGTACGTCAGCCGGGGGCGTCAAGGCGTTGCAGCAATTCTTCGGCAGCGTCGATCCCCATCTGGGGCTCGCCTATGTGGTCATCCTCCACCTCGCGCCCGACCATCCCAGCATACTTGCCGAAATTCTGGCAAGTTCGACCGAGATGGGTGTGCACGAAGTCGACGATACGCCCGAACTCAAACCGAACTGCGTCTATGTGATCAAGCCCGATCGCGAACTGGTCATCCACGGCAATATCATCCAGTCGCGTCCGTTCACGGAGCCGCGCGGCCTGCGTGCGCCTATCGACGGATTCTTCCGGTCGGTCGCCGAAGCGCGCGGCGACAGTTTCGCCGTCATACTGACGGGTGCGGGCTCCGACGGATCGGCGGGCGTGCGCAAGATCAAGGAGAGTGGCGGGGTCGTCCTCGTCCAGGATCCGACGGAAGCGGAATTTGCGATGATGCCGCGCAGCGCCATCGCAACAGGGGTCGCCGATTTTATCGAGCCGATCGAGAAGATCACGACGCGCATTGCCGAAATCCTGCACAGCAAGCGTATGTTGGCAAAGACGGCCGACGAAGAGACGGAACAGCAGATCACGCGTATCCTGTCGTTCCTGCGCGCACGCACCGGGCATGATTTCGCCAGCTACAAGTCGGCGACCGTTCGGCGGCGGATCGGACGGCGCATGCAGGTGACGCGGCAGGAAAGCCTTACGGCCTATGTCGGCTATCTCATGGAGACGCCGGAGGAAGCACAAGGACTGTTCGGCGACCTGTTGATCTCGGTAACGTCCTTTTTTCGCGACCGGTCTGCCTTCGCTTCGTTGAGCGAGACGGTCATACCGGTGTTGTTCGATGCCTGTGGTCATGATGACACGATCCGCGTCTGGGTCGTCGGGTGCGCAACCGGGGAGGAAGCCTACAGCCTGGCGATCCTGCTGCTTGAGGAAGCCGAACGGCGGGAGATCAGGCCGAACATCCAGATTTTTGCCAGCGATCTCGACCACGGTGCGCTGGCCACCGCGCGCGAGGGTCGTTATCCGCGATCAATCGAGGCGGACCTAAGCGAAGAACGCCTGCGGCAGTTCTTCGTCGAGGAGGTCGAGCATTATCGCGTGCGCAAGGAAGTACGCGATCTCGTGCTGTTCGCGCACCATAGCGCGTTGAAGGACCCGCCCTTCATGCACATGCACATCGTCACGTGCCGCAACCTCCTCATCTATCTTGAACGCGAGCTGCAGCGGCAGTTGCTGGCGCTGTTCCATTACGCGCTGCGCCCCGACGGCTTCCTGTTTTTGGGCTCGGCCGAAACTGCGGATGCGCGGCCCGAACTGTTCGCGTCTCACGATCGCGATTCACGCATCTATACCGCCAAGCCGCGCAGCCATAATTCTGTCGAGCTTCTCAGCCAGTTGCCGCGCGAGCATCGCAGGGATCTGCCTGCCGTGCGCCGCGAGACGCGCCGGGAGCGTTCGCCCAACATCGCGCATAACGCCGCGCTGGAAAAATCCGCACCGCCGAGCGCCGTCGTCGACGAGGACCACCGTATCCTCAACCTGTCGAGCGGAGCGGGCCGCTTCATCATGCCGCCTGAAGGTCCGCTCAGCCAGGAACTGCCGGACCTCGTCCGTCCCGAGCTGCGTGCCGAGTTGAGAAGCGCGCTTCACCGGGCTTTTGCATCCACGGAGCCGACAATCACGCTGCCGGTCAGCGTGGCATTCAACGGCGACCGCCACCGGGTCATCATGTATGTCGCGCGGGTGCAGGATGCGCCGCACGAAGCGCCTCTCGCGCTCGTCCTTTTCATGGACGGGGGCGAGGTGCATGACATACAGGACATTGATGAAGACGGCGACGGGAGCTACGGCGGCACCGAGATCCGCCGTCTGCGCGAGGAACTGCGTACCGCGCAGGAACGGCTGAGCGCGAGCCGCCGCGAACACGAAAGCTCGGTGCAGGAGCTGCGCATCGCGAACGAGGAACTACAGTCCATCAATGAGGAATATCGTTCGACGGCGGAGGAACTGGAAACCAGCAAGGAAGAGCTGCAGTCGATCAATGAAGAGTTGCAGACCGTCAACAGTGAGTTGAAGAATAAGCTCGACAACGTTGCGAACGCGCACAGCGACCTTCAAAACCTCATCTACGCGACAGAGATCGGCACGCTGTTTCTCGATTCCGAGTTGCGTATCAAGATGCTGACACCAGCAGTCGAGCAGCTGTTCAGTGTGACAGATTTCGATGTCGGGCGTCCGATTACGGACTTCACGCACAAGCTGGCGTATGAGGGGGTGGAGGACGATGCCCGCAAGGTCCTGCGCGATCTCATGCCGCACGAAATGGCGGTAGAAACGACGGACAACCGTTGGCTGATGATGCGGCTGCGCCCCTATCGCACGGTGGAGGACAGGATCGACGGCGTGGTGTTGAGCTTCGTCGACATCACCCAAAGGCGCCAGGCGGAAGAATCGCTGCGTCAGAGCGAGGCGCGGTATCGCACACTGTTCGAGGCGATGGAGGATGGCTTCTGCGAAACGGAGCTGGAGCAGTGGGGGGGCAAGACCCGTCTCCGGTGCATCGAGATGAATCCCTCGGCGGAGCGGTTGCTGGGACGCAAGCTGGTGTCTCGCTATTTCGATCAGCTGAAGGGCTCTTTCGCGGCGGATGTCGTCGCGGCGGTTGGACGTGTGACAGAAACCGGCAAGGAGCAGCATCTGGAGGTCCGCCTCAGCCCCAACGGCCCGTGGCTTGAAATGGACGTGGCGCTTATCACCGGCCGCAGGTTCGCGCTGACGTTCAAGGATGTGAGCGCGATGAAGGAACTGGAGGCCGAGTGCGCGCGGCTGAAAGCAGAAACCGGCCAAAGCTAGGCGGTGTGGACGAATTCCGCGCGGTCAGAACTGGTCGGCGGCGTCCATAAGGCGGGTGAGCCGCCTGGGCGCCACACTGCGCCAGCTCCGCCGCAGCCATTCGCCGACATGGCCCCAGTCGGTGCCCGGCCGATCAAGCCGGAGCGCGATCCATCCTGCCGCGCCATAATAAGCAGGGCGGTAGTAAAGTTCCGGGTCCTGTTCCATCAGAGCCGCCATCTCGTCCTGGCCGCTGGTCTTTACGATGAGTGCTACAGCGTCCTCACCATGACGCCGGACCGAGACATAGGCGAAATACTTGCCCGATTTCTCGCCGCCCACGCGCCAGCCGGGCGCGCCATGAGACGGGCGAAGGTCCACCTCCGGAAGGGACGCGACCAGTCCGTCCACGCGCGCGATGATCCAGTCCGGGTCGGTTTCTCGGCTGACATAGTCGGCCAGTGTGCGGGAATAGAGCTGATGTTCGGCAACCAGCACCCGTGCCGCCAACGCGTCGGCGGTGTCGTCCTCCAGCACGGCCACCTTGACTTGCGCCAGCACCGGCCCGTCGTCCAGCTCAGGCGTAACCACATGCACCGAACAGCCGACATGGCTGTCACCCGCGTCCAGCGCGCGTTCATGGGTGTGCAGGCCCTTGTATTTGGGGAGGAGGGAAGGGTGGATATTGAGCATCCGGCCTTCCCACGCGGCGACGAACCCCGGCGACAGCAGCCGCATATAACCGGCCAGAGCGACGTAGTCCGCGCGCGCCTTGCGCAGCTCTGCGTCCATGATCGCGTCGAACTCGGCGCGCTTCATCCCCTTGTGCGATACTCCGAAAGTGGGAATGCCCTCCGCCTGCGCAAGCTCCAGGCCCGGCGCCTCCGGATCGTTGGAGCCGACCAGCACGATCTGGAACGGACAGCCGGGCAACTTCGCGGCATAGATCAGCGCCGCCATGTTCGAGCCACGCCCCGAGATGAGGACAGCGACCCGCGCCCTTTCAGCCATCGTGACCTGCTTCCCAGGCCGCCCGCGCGCTCCAGGCATCGCGGGAGCCACTTACCGTGCAGCCGCGCGGTCCAACCTCGATCCATCCGATGCGGTGCACCGTCTCGCCGGCGGCCTCCAGCTCTGCCGTGACGTGCCGCGCGTTCCGTTCCGCAACCACCACGACCATGCCGATGCCGCAGTTGAACGTGCGAGCCATTTCCCCGGGTTCGATATTGCCCTGCGCCTGAAGGAACGCCATCAGGCGCGGTTGCGGCCAGCCGTCTGCATCGATCAAGGCCCGGCAGCCCTCAGGCAGGACGCGTGGAACATTCTCCAGCAGCCCGCCCCCGGTGATATGAGCCAGGGCGTGGATGTCGCCTTTCCGGATCGAGGGCAGCAGCGATTTTACGTAGATGCGCGTGGGCGCCATCAACGCATCGATCAGCAGCACGTCTTGATCAAACAGGGCGGGCCGGTCGAGCTTCCATCCCTGATCCGCAGCAAGTCTGCGCACCAGCGAATAGCCGTTGCTGTGCACCCCCGAGGAGGAGAGGCCGAGCAGCACATCTCCGGCCCTTACCTTGCGTCCCGTCAGCGCCTCGCCCCGCTCAACCGCGCCGACGCAGAAGCCGGCGAGGTCATAATCGCCGTCGGCATACATGCCGGGCATTTCCGCGGTCTCACCGCCGATGAGCGCGCATCCGGCCTGCAGGCATCCGTCGGCAATACCCGCTACCACCCGTTCGGCGACAGCATTGTTGAGCCGGCCGGTCGCAAAATAATCGAGGAAAAAGAGCGGTTCGGCCCCCTGCACCAGGAGGTCGTTGGCGCACATTGCCACAAGGTCGACGCCCACCGTGTCGTGTCGGCCGCTTTCTATCGCGAGTTTGAGCTTGGTGCCCACGCCGTCATTGGCCGCGACCAGAATCGGGTCGCGAAAGCCCGCCGCCCGCAGATCGAAGAAACCGCCGAAGCCGCCAAGGTCAGCGTCGGCGCCCGACCTGCGGGTTGCCTTTGCCATCGGAGCAATGGCGCGTACCAGCGCGTTGCCGGCGGCTATGTTCACGCCCGCCTGCGCGTAGCTGTAGCCCTGTGCTTTCCTGGCGGAGGAGTCGGGTGCATCGGTCATGGGCACGCGCCTACCGCATCTGCCGATTTTATCAAGGGCGGGACGGCCCGATCATGTCCGACTTGTGTGACGCGATGCGAGCGGACGGGTCGCCAACATCCGGGGTGGCTGCCCCGCATTTCGCGGATTTCCTTACCGTTCATCCCGCATCGCGCCACCACGGTTCATGCGGAATCCGTCCACACGGCCTGGCGCGGAATTGTTCGCTTGGATTTCGCGCCGTTTGCCGCCAAAAGGGCGCCGTGAACCTGCTTGCCCGTCCGTCCCTGTCATTGCCGAAAGTCCCGCTGGCCCGCCTGCTGGCAGTGCCCGCCGTGGTCGCGCTGGGCCTGGCGGCGGCCCAGCTTGTCGCGCAGATGGAGGGAGAGCGGGGCGTTCCCCCGATCGCGAGCAGCGGCGATTTCGAGGTGGGCGACATCAAGGTCGACGTTCGTGCCGACACCCCTGACAAGGCGCGTACCGCCGGCTGGCGGCTCGCCCAACGGCTGGCCTGGCGAAAGCTATGGGCCAACACCAACGGCGGCAACGGGGTCAACCTGTCCGATTCCCAGCTGGACCAGATCGTATCGGGCATCGAGATCGATTCGGAACAGATCGGACCGCAGCGCTATGTCGCCACGTTACGCGTGCTGTTCGACCGCGCCCGCGCGGGACAGATACTTGGAGTGACGGGCTCGGCTATGCGCTCGCCGCCGCTCCTGGTCATCCCGATCCTGCGCCAGGGCGGCACATCGGTCGTGTTCGAGACGATCAACGAATGGCAGAAAGCCTGGGCTCGCTATCGCATCGGCGACAGCGCGATCGACTATGTCCGCACCAGCGGAACCGGTCCCGACGCGCTGCTCCTCAATGCGGGCCAGGCCGGACGGCGCGGGCGCTACTGGTGGCGTAACATCCTCGATCAATATGGCGCCGCCGATGTCATCTTTCCCATAGCGCGGCTGGAACGCGAATGGCCGGGCGGACCGGTGATCGGCCGTTTCGCCGCGCGCTACGGCCCCGATAACGCGCTTCTGGGCAGCTTCACCCTGCGTGTCCGCCGCGACAGCGACATTCCGAAGATGCTGGACGAAGCCACAGGCAGGCTGAACGGTATTTATACCCGCGCGCTGCTCGACGGGCGCCTGCGCCCAGACCCGTCGCTGGTGATCGAGGAGCCCGTGAACGCCAGTGAGCTCGACCTGGGCAATTTCAGCGACGTGCCCATCGAAACGGTAGATCTGCCGGCATCGTCGCTGCCGACCTTCACCATCCAGTTCGACACGCCCGATGTTGCTTCGGTGAGCCAGGGCGAAGCGGTGCTGCGCGGCGTACCGGGCGTCCGATCGGCCGCGACCAGCAGTCTGGCTCTTGGGGGCGTATCGGTGATGCAGGTGACCTATGAAGGCTCGCTCGATGCGCTGAAGGCCGCGCTACAGGCACGTGGATGGCAGGTCATAGGAAACGGAACGACCCTGCGGATCAGCCGGCGCGGCGCTTCCCCGCCTCCGGCCGCGGGCCAGTGAGCCAGATCGGCCTGCCGTTCGAGTGGCAGGCGCAGGTCGACCCGGGACAGTTCCTGATCGGCGAGGCAAACCGGCTCGCCTTCCGCCACATCGAACAGTGGCGCGACTGGCCGATACCGATTTCCGTCCTCACCGGTCCGCGATTGTCGGGCAAGTCTCTTCTGGGCCGGTATTTCGCGGAACTGTCCGGCGGAACGGTGATCGATGAAGCCAACCGGCAGCCCAATGACGTACTGTTCCACGCCTGGAATATCGCCCGCGACAGCGGGGTGCCGCTGCTGCTGATCGCAAGCGAGGCACCGGGGCAATGGACGGTTCCCCTGCCTGATCTGCGTTCCCGGCTGGCAGCGGCGCCACATGTGCGGATCGCCGAGCCGGATGACGCACTGGTTCGCGCGCTGATCGAAACGGGGCTGGCGCGGGCAGGGTCGGCCTACAGCGCCGATCTCCCCGAATGGCTCGCCCTGCGCGTCGAGCGGAGCTACGCCGCCGTGGCCGCGTTGCTTGTCGAACTGA
This sequence comes from Sphingobium sp., assembly GCA_036278355.1. Classification (GTDB taxonomy): domain Bacteria; phylum Pseudomonadota; class Alphaproteobacteria; order Sphingomonadales; family Sphingomonadaceae; genus Sphingobium. The sequence goes on along the minus strand of DASULD010000125.1, from coordinate 15,002 downwards.
ACCGTCTTTCGCTCGCCTCGTCGCGAAAAATTTCTATCGCAATCGCGAAAGAGGCACTGCAAAAAATCGGGTTTCCACCTATAGAGAACGGGCACATTGCGCCGCCTGAGGCGCAGCCCAGGGACAACACGAGCGCTGACGATGTCTGAAGCCGACCCGGTCATGGCCCTCTCCGACAGCGGGGACCGCTATTTCAATCGCGAGCTTTCGTGGCTGGCATTCAATCGCCGGGTGCTGGAGGAGGCGCACAACGCGGCGCATCCCCTGCTGGAGCGGCTCCGTTTCCTGTCGATCAGCGGGAGCAATCTCGACGAGTTCTTCATGGTTCGAGTTGCCGGCCTGAAGGGCCAGCAGCTAGACAATGTCGAGTTGCGGTCAGCAGACGGCCTGACTCCGGCGCAACAGCTCGCCGCGATCGGGGCCGAGGCCGACACGCTGATGCATGATCAGCAGATCGTGTGGCACCGGTTGCGCAGTGACCTCGTAGACGCGGGTGTGGTGGTGGTCGACGAGGAACCGCTCGACGAGCAAGCCGAAGCGTGGCTGGAGCGGCATTTCCAGACGCAGATATTCCCGATTTTGACCCCTCAGGCGCTTGATCCCGCGCACCCGTTTCCGTTCATACCCAACCTCGGCCTGTCGCTGCTCTTCGACCTTGTCCGCGTGTCGGATGGAGAGAGGGTGCGCGAACTGGTGATGATCCCGTCCTCATTGCCGCGTTTTTTCCGCCTTCCGGGCAGCCCGGCGCGCTACATGGCGCTGGAAACAGCGATCCGTCGCTTCAGCCACAAGATGTTTCCCGGCTATGAGGTGCGTGAGAGCGGCATTTTCCGGATAATTCGCGATAGCGACATCGAGATCGAGGAAGAGGCCGAGGATCTCGTCCGATATTTCCGCAGCGCCATCAAGCGCCGCCGCCGCGGCCGCGTGATCCGGCTGGAGATCGAAAAGGGCATCCCCCTGTCGGTCGAGGAAATGTTGCAGGAAATGCTGCAGGGGCAAGATGCGATGATTGCCGAGGTGGACGGCTTCATCGGTATCGGCGACCTTGCGGCGGTTGTCGAGGAGGATCGGCCGGACATCAAGTTCGAGCCGTTCGCGCCGCGCTTTCCAGAGCGTATCCGCGAATATGGCGGGGACTGTTTCGCCGCGATCCGCGCGAAGGACATCGTTGTCCATCATCCCTACGAAAGCTTCGACGTCGTCATCGCCTTTCTCAAACAGGCGGCCGCGGACCCGGACGTGGTCGCGATAAAGCAGACGCTCTACCGCGCGGGTAAACAATCGGCCGTAATCCGCGCGCTCATCGACGCGGCGGAGGCCGGAAAATCCGTGACGGCCGTGGTGGAACTCAAGGCGCGGTTCGACGAGGAACAGAATCTTCTATGGGCGAGCGCCCTTGAACGCGCCGGCGTGCAGGTCGTCTACGGCTTCATAGACTGGAAGACCCATGCGAAGATTTCGATGGTGGTCCGGCGTGAGGGCGACCAGGTCCGCACCTACTGTCATTTCGGCACGGGCAACTATCATCCCGTGACGGCACGGATCTACACGGATCTCAGCTTCTTCACGGCCGATCCGCGCATTTGCCGCGATGCGGCCTCGGTGTTCAACTATATCACCGGCTATGTCGAGCCGCAGGGGCTGGAATTGCTCGCCATGTCGCCGCGCGACCTGCGTAACGGGCTGGTCGAATTGATCGAAGCGGAAATAGCCCACGCCCGCGCGGGCCGTCCTGCCACGATCTGGGCAAAGATGAACAGCCTCGTCGACCCCGCGATCATCGAGAAGCTGTATCAGGCAAGCAATGCCGGCGTGCAGGTCGACCTTGTCGTGCGCGGCATCTGCTGCCTGCGGCCCGGTGTCCCCGGCATGTCCGAGAATATCCGGGTGAAGTCCGTTGTAGGCCGCTTTCTGGAGCACAGCCGCATCGCGGTGTTCGGAAACGGCAAGAAGCTGCCTCATAACGGCGCGAAGGTGTTCATCAGTTCGGCTGACTGGATGCCTCGCAATTTCGATCGCCGGGTCGAGTATATGCTGCCGATCCTCAACCCGACGGTGCATGACCAGGTGCTGGACCAGGTCATGGTCGCGAACCTGATCGATACCGAGCAAAGCTGGGATCTCAATCCGGACGGCACTTATACCCGTCTCGCGATCGGAGAAAAGCCGTTCAACCTTCACCGGTATTTCATGACCAACCCCTCGCTGTCGGGGCGGGGCGCGGCTCAGGAACGCGGGGACGCCGCGCCCAAGCTCAGCCTTCGCTATCGCGCATAGATGCAACGCGGATGATGCTGGCACCAGAGATAGCGCGAACCGAAACGCGCACGGTATCCGCGGCCGACCTGACGGCGCATCGCCGTGCGGTGATCGACATAGGGTCGAACAGCGTCCGCCTCGTCATCTATGACGGTCCGGCCCGCGCGCCGTTCGTGCTGTTCAACGAAAAGGTCTCCGCCGGATTGGGTGCCGACCTCAGTGCGACGGGGCTGATCGGCGCTGCGGCGATGGAACGCGGGCTGGACGCGCTCGCACGATTCGCCCTTCTGGCCGACGAGATGGAGGTGCGAGACACGCGCTGCATCGCCACGGCCGCCGTGCGCGAGGCGAGCAATGGTCACGAGTTCCTGAAGCAGGCACGTGCGCGGACGGCATTAGAGGTCGAAATCCTGTCGGGCGAAGAAGAGGGGCGGGGCGCGGGATACGGCGTGATATCCTCGATCCCCGGGGCGAACGGAGTGGTAGCCGATCTTGGCGGCGGGAGCCTTGAGCTGGCCCATGTGCGGCAGGGCGCCGTGCATGAGGTCGTGTCGCTCCCTCTCGGCGTGCTGCGCCTGGGTGCGATCCGCACGCAGGGCAAGGGGATGCTGTCCAAGCAGCTGCTACAGGCATACCGGCAAACGGAATGGCTGTCGGCTGTAAACGGGTTGCCCCTTTATCTGGTCGGTGGATCGTGGCGGGCGCTGGCACATCTGGATATGGAGCTTTCGCGGTTTCCCCTGCCGGTCATCCACGAATACAGAATGGCTGCGGAGCGCGCCGCCTATCTGGTGCGCGTGACGGCGTCGCTGGGCAGATCCCAGGTAAAGAAAGTCCCCGCGATTTCCTCGGGCCGCGCGGTCACGTTGCCCGATGCCGCCGCATTGCTGGCGGGACTGGTGAGACAGCTTGGCAGCTCCGAAATGGTGGTGTCCGCGCACGGCTTGCGCGAAGGCTTGCTGTACGAACGGCTCGCCCCGCACGAGCGGGCGCTCGATCCCCTGCTGGTTGCCGCCGAAGCGGAGGGAGACGCCCAGGGCAGGTTTCCCGGCCACGGCAGAATGATCGAGGGCTGGATGTCCGCGTTGTTCGGCAACGATCCGCAGCACTGGACCCGGATTCGCCGCGCGGCATGTATGCTCGCCGATGTCGGCTGGCGCGCGAACCCGGATTTCCGGGCCGAACGGGGCATGGAGATAGCCCTGCACGGCAACTGGGTCGGGATCGACGGACGCGGCAGGGCCATGCTCGCCCAGGCGCTCTACAGCAATTTTGGCGGTGGCGGTGCGATGGTTCCCGAACTCGCGGTGCTGGCGGGTCCCGATGAGCTTATGCGCGCGGCCCAGTGGGGACTTGCCATCCGGTTGGCGCAGCGCCTGTCCGCAGGCCTCGCCGGACCGCTTGAACGGTCATCCCTTGGCCGTGACGCCGAGGGGATCGTGCTCACGCTGGAGGCCTCCCACGCTGGCCTCGCGGGAGAAACCGTAAACCGTCGCCTCAGGCATCTTGCGCAGGCGATGGGTGTAGGCTGGCGGGTTGCCCTGACGAACCCGTAGAACGGGACGCTTACCGGAATATACGCATAAAGATCATGATCGAGAGCGGAAGGGCGTCTCGATCACACTTCCGCTTTCTGTGCGCGCGTCATCTGCAGGCGGCCGTTCACAACCGCAAAGGCCAGGCGGCCTTCCACGAGATCGAGCGCATCCTGTCCGAACTGCTCGAAACGCCAGCCTTCAAGGATAGACAGGCCGTCTCTTACACCCGCCGCCAGCATTTCGAGATCGTCGCTGCGCGCGATCAGCCGCGAGGCAACGTCAATCTCCTTCGACCTGATCTTGAGCAGCAACTTCAGCAAATCCGCGACCAACGCTCCGTCCTTGCCCAGTCCGGGGCGACGCGGCCCACGGTCCGGCGCCTCGTCAGCGGGAAGCGGCCTGGCATTCGCCAGCGCGTGCATGAGGCGCGCGCCGATATCATTTCCTTTCCACGCCGCCGACAGTCCCCGAACCCGGCCGAGTTCGTCCTGCGAGCGGGGCGGGTGGGATGCGATGTCGGCCAGTGTCTCATCCTTGACGATACGGCCGCGCGGAATGTTCTTTTCTTTCGCCTCGATCTCCCGCCATGCGGCAAGGGCCTTCAAACGGCCCAGCACATCCGGCTTCTTGCTGGAAATCCGCACTCTTTCCCAGGCGTTTTCAGGCCTGTTCTCGTAATTGGCGCGATCGGCGATGCGCTCCATCTCCTCGTCCAGCCAGTCGCCCCGGCCCGTCTTGCGCAGCCTCTCAAGCATGCGCGGAAATATCTGAGCGAGGTAGGTGACGTCTCCGATCGCATAGTCGATCTGCCGCTTGTCGAGCGGGCGGCGCGCCCAGTCGGTGAACCGCGCGCCCTTGTCGAGGCTTACGCCCATCCAGGCATCGACGAGATTGCCGTAGCCCACCTGCTCGCCCAGTCCGAGAGCCATAGCCGCGATCTGCGTGTCGAACAGCGGGTGCGGCGTCTTGCCGGTGAGATTATAGATGATCTCTATATCCTGACCGCCCGCGTGGAAGATCTTGAGCACATCGTCATTGTTGACGATGAGGTCGAGCAGCGGCGAAAGGTCCATGCCGGGAGCTTTCGGATCGACTGCGGCGGCCTCCTGCTCATCGGCGATCTGGACCAGGCAGAGGTCGGGCCAGTACGTGTTTTCACGCATGAACTCGGTATCGATGGCAATCCAGGGGGAGCGCGCAAGACGCTCGCACATCCGCGCAAGTTCCTGGCTTTCGGTGATCAGCGGATGAATTTGCATAACTCGGTCGTTCACATTATGGGCAGGCGCGCTGGCCGCGCTTCCAGCCTCCAGCGGGAAAGTGCGGCCATAGCCCGCTTACATCAATTTGTCATTTCAAGAACAGCCAAACAAGAAACGGTCATCATGCACCCATATCGCACCCATACATGCACGGAACTGCGCGCCTCCGATGTCGGGAAAATCGTTCGCGTGTCGGGCTGGGTGCACCGCAAGCGGGATCATGGCGACCTGGTCTTCATCGACCTGCGCGATCATTACGGCACCGTTCAGATCGTCACGGAAGTCGATGGGCCGGCCTTTCGCGTGATCGAGGGCCTGAAACCGGAAAGCGTGGTGACGATCACCGGACGGGTGGTCGCGCGGGCAGGGGAGGCCGTGAACCCTAACCTGGAAACGGGCGAGATCGAGGTCCGGGCGGACGAAGCAGCGGTCCAGTCGGCGGCGCAGGAACTGCCGATGCCGGTGGCGGGGGAACAGGAGTATCCCGAGGACATTCGCCTGCGCTATCGCTTCCTCGACCTGCGGCGGGAACGGCTGCACCGGAACATCATGCTGCGCTCTTCCGTGATCGCGAGCCTGCGCCGCCGCATGATCGATCAGGGCTTTACCGAGTTCCAGACGCCAATCCTGACCGCGTCGTCGCCCGAGGGCGCGCGCGACTTCCTGGTGCCGAGCCGGCTGCATCCCGGTCAATTCTATGCGCTTCCGCAGGCGCCCCAGATGTTCAAGCAGCTCCTGATGGTGGCGGGCTTCGACCGGTATTTCCAGATCGCACCGTGCTTCCGTGACGAGGATGCGCGGGCCGACCGATCCCCGGGCGAATTCTATCAGCTCGATTTCGAGATGAGCTTTGTCACCCAGGATGACGTTTTCAATGCGATAGAGCCGGTTCTTCACGGCGTGTTCGAGGAGTTCGCCGACGCTAAAACCGTGACGCCCACTCCCTTCCCGCGTATCCCGTTCGCCGAAGCGATGCTCAAATATGGCAGCGACAAGCCGGACCTGCGCAACCCGATCCTCATCACCGACGTAAGCGAACATTTCCACGGCAGCGGATTTGGCATCTTCGCGGGCATCGTGGAAGGCGGCGGCGTGATCCGCGCGATTCCCGCGCCGGGCGCCGGGGCGGGTAGCCGCAAGTTTTTCGACGACATGAACGCCTGGGCGAGAGCAGAGGGCCATGCCGGCCTCGGCTATATCAACATCAAGGACGGCGTGCCGGGTGGGCCCATCGCCAAGAATCACGGGGAACAGGCGACGGCGAAGCTGATCGAAACGCTCGGGCTTGGTCCGAACGATGGCGTTTTCTTCGCAGCGGGCAAGGAAGGTCAGGCCACGAAACTCGCGGGCGCCGCGCGTACCCGCGTGGCCGAGGAACTGGGCCTCATCGAACAGGGCTGCTTCAAGTTCTGCTGGATCGTGGACTTCCCGATGTACGAGTATGACGAGGATCAGAAAAAGGTCGATTTCTCCCACAACCCGTTCTCCATGCCACAAGGAGAGATGGAAGCGCTGGAGACGATGGATCCCCTGGAGATCAAGGCGTGGCAGTATGATATCGTCTGCAACGGTGTCGAGCTTTCGTCCGGCGCCATCCGGAACCACCGCCCCGACATCATGTACAAGGCGTTCGAAATCGCCGGTTACAGCAAGGAGGATGTCGAAAAGAACTTCTCCGGCATGCTCAACGCCTTCAAATACGGCGCGCCCCCGCACGGCGGTTCGGCGCCCGGTGTGGACCGCATCGTCATGCTGCTGGCCGACGAGCCGAATATCCGTGAGGTGGTGTTGTTCCCGATGAACCAGAAGGCGGAAGACCTGATGATGGGCGCGCCCGGCGAGGTGACGGCAAAGCAGTTGCGGGAACTGCATATTCGCGTCGTGGAACCTTCCAAGCAGTAGTTGCTTGCGGGCGGGGGCCAGATGACGCCATGATGACGGCGCAAGCCCACGCGGAAGGCGCACGGATCATGACCAGCGACAGGCGAGTTTCGGAACATGCCGTCCCGTCGGCCGGGGCGGCGTGATGGCTATCAGGCTTTCCGACTACGAGAAGGGCGAAGGCTTCGACGGAGACTTCGACAAGGCGCTGGAGGCCCTGCAGGAGCGCATGGAACGGGTGCAGGTCGCGCACATCGTTCACGGCCGCAAGAGCATGATTGTCTTTGAAGGCTGGGACGCATCCGGAAAAGGCGGCATTATCAAGCGGCTGACAGCGCGGCTGGATCCCCGTTATTACACCGTATGGCCAATCGCCGCGCCCACCGAGGAGGAAAAGCAGCGCCATTTTCTCTGGCGCTTCTGGAAGAGGCTCCCCGGTTCGCGGGAAATCGGCATTTTCGATCGGAGCTGGTACGGCCGCGTGCTCGTCGAGCGGGTCGAAAGCTTCTGCTCCGAGCGCGAATGGAAGCGGGGCTATGACGAGATAAACGAGTTCGAGGCACAGCAGATCGATGCCGGAACCCATCTCGTCAAGCTGTTCGTCCATGTCACGCAGGAGGAACAGGACCGCCAACTGGCCGAACGACTCGACACGCCGTGGAAGCGCTGGAAAACCGGTGCGGACGATTATCGCAACCGCGCGCGCCGCGACGATTATCTCGATGCGATGCATGACATGTTCAGGCACACGGATACCCGCTGGGCCCCCTGGACGATCATAGACGGCAACAACCGGAAGGCGGCAAGGATTGCCGCGATGACCGCGATCGTCGAGCATCTCGAGGCGCAGGTGCCGATGCACATGCCGGAAGCCGACCCCGAGGTGGTGGCACTTGCAAAGCAGGCGTTCGGCTACAAAGCCGAGGATTAAAGCGCCGCTGGGTGTCCTGTCTGGAAAAATCAGAGCACAGGGTTTATATCTGGCGCTGAAACTAAAAAGGGTGTGCCATGTTCGGCTCGTTCATCGCCTATCTCGATTCCGTGAAGGCGCGGGATCCGGCGCCTCGCTCGCGGGCGGAAATACTCCTGTATCCGGGGGTGTGGGCGCTGTTCTGGCACCGGATCGCGCATCGCCTTTTCAGGGCACGGCTCTTTTTCCTTGCGCGTGCGATCAACCATCTGTCGCGCTTCCTCACCGGCAACGATATTCACCCAGGTGCCAAGATCGGCCGCAACCTGTTCATCGATCACGGTTTTTCCGTGATCGGAGAGACTGCGGAGATCGGCGACAACGTCACCATCTATCAGCATGTGACGCTTGGCGGGACCGATCCCGCCAACGGTATCGGCGGAAAGCGCCATCCAACGATCGGCGATGGCGCCATCCTGGGTTCTGGCGCGCAGGTGCTTGGCCCGGTCACCGTGGGCGCGCGCGCGCGGGTCGGGGCCAACGCGGTGGTCACCAGGGATGTACCGGAAGGTGCGACGATGGTCGGCATACCAGCGCGGCAGACGTTGGTGGACGTCACGGCGTACCAACGTGATTTCCTGCCCTATGGCACCCCGTGTACCGAGGCTTTCGACCCCGCGACGCAAAAGCTGGAGCTGCTGCAATGTGAGGTTACGAGGCTCGGCAAGATCATACACGAGCTAATGACCGAACGCGATGCCAAGGATCACGCCACGCGACCAGCCAGCGAGGAGGAACGCGGCTGCGCCTGATGGCTGAGATAACTCCGTTTCCCCGCATGCTGGAGCCCAGCCAGACGGGGTTTGAGCGGCAGGAGTTATCGCGCATCATGGACCTTTACGGACGCATGGTTTCGGCGGGACACTGGCGCGATTACGCGATTCACTTCGGCAGGGATGTGGCGACTTTTTCCGCCTTCCGACGAGCCGCCGAGCGGCCCGAATACCGCATCGAGAAACGCCCGGACCTGCGTCATCGCCAGGGAATGTGGGCTTTGATCGGCGAGGCGGGAGCTGTCCTGAAACGCGGACAGGAACTTGGCGGTGTGCTCGCCCCGGTCGAACGGAAGTTGGTGAGGCTGGTCGAAAAATAGCCCTGGGAGGGAGAAGGGGGCTAACCCTTTGCCTCGGAATCGAGGGCGTAACCCGCAGATCGAACGGTACGGATAATGTCCCGCCGGCCATCCGTGTTGATGGCCATGCGCAAGCGCCGGATATGCACATCCACGGTCCGCAGTTCGATGTCGCTGTCGCGGCCCCAGACGCTGTCGAGCAGGCGCTCGCGTGAGAAAACCCAGCCGGGATGCTCGAGAAAATGCCGGAGCAGACGATATTCGGTCGGGCCCAGGGGGACCGTTTGCCCGCCGCGCCGAACCTTGTGCCCAACCGTGTCCATCTCGATATCCCCGAAGGTAAGCGTTTCGCCCGCCAGTGCTGGCCTGACCCGGCGCAAGACCGCGCCAACCCGGGCAACCAGCTCACGCGGGGAAAATGGCTTCGTCACATAATCATCCGCACCCGTTTCGAGACCTCTTACACGATCCTCTTCCTCACCGCGGGCGGTCAGCATGATGATGGGTACATTGGCGGTGTTCGCGCTACGCCGCAGGCGGCGGCAGACCTCAATTCCCGACAGGCTTTCGACCATCCAGTCGAGCAGGACGATGTCGGGCGTGTGCTCCTGAGCCATGACGAGCGCCTCTTCGCCGTCGGCGGTATGGGCGACAACGAAGTCTTCCTTGCGAAAATGCCAGATGAGAAGCTCGGCCAGTGCCGCGTCGTCCTCCACAAGCAACATATGGGCACGGCTCATCTTGGAATCTCCCCCGTCAGCTTTCGATTTCTACCGGGCGGTCACGCTCGGGAAGATAGCGCCCGGTCGCCGCGAAATAGACCATTTCCGCCACATTGGTGGCGTGGTCGCCGATCCGTTCGATGTTCTTCGCAATAAACAGGAGATGCGCGCATTCGGTAATCGTCTTCGGATTCTCGACCATGTAGGTGACCAGCGTCCGGAAGATGCTGTTGTAGAAGCTGTCGACCACAGTGTCGCGGGCGATGACCGCCTCCGCCAGCGGCGCGTTTCGGGCGGCGAAGGCATTCAGCGCGTCGCCCACCATCTCGCCTGCGATCTGCGCCATCGAGGGCAGCAGCGAGAGCGGCTCGATCGTCCGTTCATTGCCGATCTTCGGGACCCGCTTCGCGATGTTCTTGGCATAGTCCCCGATGCGCTCGACGATGCCCGCTATCTTCAGCGCGGCAATGACCCCGCGCAGATCGTCGGCCATGGGTGCGCGCAGCGCGATTGTCTGGACGACGAGGCGGTCGATCTCCGATTCCAGCGCGTCGATGCGCTGATCGTTGTCGACCACCGTCTTCGCCTTGGCGAAGTCCTGTTCGACCAGCGCCGTCATGGCATCCTCAAGCGCCGTTTCGACACGGCCGCCCATCTCGGCGATCAGGCCGCGCAGCTTGTCGATATCTTCGTCGAATGCCTTGAGCGTATGTTGTTCAACCATGTTTTCTCTCTGGTTTCCGGTCCGGCAGGCGATTGCCGACGGGTGAGGCCGGACATGCGTCCGGCGCCGCCTTTACTTGAGGGTGCTGCCGTCAAGCGCCGCCAGCGACTTGACGATTCCCGCGTTCTGCTGACGGACGTCATCCTGGGCAGCCACCATCCCGCGCTTCACCAGATAGCCGCCGGGACCCCATCCCTTTTCGAACGCCTCGAGATAGGGGCGGAGGCCGGGAATTGCCTGAAGATGGGCTTTCTTCACGTAGAGGTAGAGCGGCCGGGCGCCAGGATATTTCCCGCTGGCGACGTTTTCGTAGGTGGCGGGGATGCCGTTCAACGGAATGTCCTTCAGCTTGTCGAGATTTTCTTCAAGAAAGCTGTATCCGAATACGCCGACGCTGTTCGGATTGGATGCGACCTTGGAGACGATCAGATTGTCGTTCTCCCCCGAGTCGACATATTTTCCATCCTCGCGCACGCGCGTGCAGACCGCCTTGTACTTGTCTTCATCCTCTTCTTTCAGGGCCTTCATGGCCGGATCGCTCTGGCAGCCCTTTTCGAGGATAAGCTCCGAGAGCGAGTCGCGCGTACCGGACGTCGTCGGCGGGCCGTAGACGGATATCGCCACAGCGGGCAGGCTGGGGTCTATGTCCGACCATTTGGCTGTCTTGTTCTCACCCTTGCCATAAGGATTCGCCGCCAGCGCCTCGTAGATGTGCTTGGGGGTCAGCGCGAAGGCCGGGCCTTCTTTCGATGCCGCAAGGGCGAGGCCGTCCACGCCAATCTGCAACTCAACAATCTCTTTGACCCCATTTGCGGCACACTGATCGAACTCGCTTTTCTTCATGCGCCGAGACGCATTCTCGATATCGGGGTGCTGGATACCCACGCCCGCGCAGAAAAGCTTCATGCCCGCGCCGGTGCCCGTCGATTCGATGATCGGAGACTTCATGCCCGCGTTGTCCTGGATGAAGCGCTCCGCAGCAGCGGTCGCGAACGGGTAAACCGTGGATGAGCCGACCGCGCGGATGTAGTCACGGCGTCCGCCGCCACTTCCCGCCTGATCCTGGCAACCGGCCAGCGTCGTGGCCACAAGGCCGAACGAAGACATGGCGAGGAATAGGGTGTGCTTCATGGGAGCCTCCTGATTATCGTCCCGGGGCGGGCAGCCTGTGACAGTTCGCAGACCGCATTTGTGACGGTTTGATTTCATATTTATGACAGGGTGGCCGGCACGGGTTTCTGATCGGTCGCGTCGGCCGGGTCCAACAGGGGAAGCAGCACCGAAACAGTGGTTCCCTTGCCTGCGGTGCTGGTGATTTCCAGCCGTCCCCGGTGCCGTTCCACGATGTGCTTGACGATAGCAAGACCGAGCCCTGTCCCCCCCATCGCGCGGCTCCGCCCGGGGTCGACGCGGTAGAAGCGCTCTGTAAGACGCGGCAGATGGTCGTCGGCGATACCCTCGCCCTCGTCCATCACGTCCAGCCGGAGCATCGCGGGTTTGGCGCCCCTCAGCCGAATGATGATCGGCGTGCCGCGCCGCCCGTACTTGGCGCTGTTCCCGATGAGATTATGCAGAAGCTGACTCACCTGCGTCCTGTCGCCCCGGATTTGCCCCAGATTTTCCGCGACGTCCGACTGGATATCGACGCCGCGCGGCCCGAGATTCTGGCGGGAGAGGGTGATGACCTCTTCGATCAGCTCCTTCATATCGATGAGCTCGGTGGGCAGGCGGTGCTTGTCAGCCTCAATTCTTGACAGCGACATGAGGTCATCGACCAGCTGTTGCATGCGCTGGGCCTCATTATGGACGATTGAGAGGAATCTCCCGCGGGTTTCTTCATCAGCCCCGGCCTTCGGATCCTGCAATGTTTCGACAAACCCGATGATCGCGGCCAATGGCGTGCGAAGCTCATGGCTGGCGTTTGCCACGAAATCCCCCTTCACCCGCTCTGCGGCGTGCATGTCGCTTTCGTCCGCCAGATGCACGAACAGTCTCTGTTGCCCGCCCGGCGCATCGATGGGAATGATCCGCATCGCCCAGCGCTGTGAACGCGTACCCAGGCCGACGATGTCTATCTTGACCCGACCGTCCAGGACTTCGGCGGTCGTCAGCCGCTCCGCCGCCGCAGGGTGGCGAATCGCCATTCGAACGTCACCGCCCACGATGTGGCTGCCGAGCAGCGCAAGAGCCGGGGTGTTCGCCGCCGTAACCTTTCCCTTTTGCACCACCAGCACAGGATCAAGGAGACCGTCGATGATCCGGCGGAAACCCTCCAGCCCGATCAGGTCCGGTTCCGGGATATTCGAGCGGGCCAGCGTGGCCGGAGCATCATCCGTGTCGCCGCCATACCTGAATATCGCTATCAGCATCCCGCCAGTGCAGACGACGATCGCGAGCGTGAGGACATTTGCGCCGGCCAGAGCCGCCGAAACAAAAGCGAACGCCACGAGGGCCAATGCGATTACGAGTTGCAGCGTTTTACCTTCGTTCATGAATTCGTCCACGCCCCCCTAGCACTCTGGATTAATCACCCGAATATTGCGATGGGATGTCACGGAATTTTTTTCGTACGCGCCGTACGACGGGAAGAGGCATGACTGAGCCGGAGGCAGGGCGGCAGGACGGGCAACCGGAGCCGCAAGGTGACCATCAGAACACCAGGCCAGACGCCGTGCGGCGTCGCCTTTTCCTTGCCGGCGGGGCCGCCGCAGCGATCGTTTCGGTCCGGCCTGCGCTGGCGCAAAGTGCAGCATCGGTCCTCAATTGCCAAATTCCGGTTCCCGACCCCGCGCGGGCGGGTATGCATGTCGCACCCGACGGGTCGATTGTCGCCGCAGGAACAGAAGGCGCCTTTCCGGGCAGCGGCCGCGCGTTTACCGGCGAGGAGGTCAAGTCGGCGCTGCGCCAGGGGCGGCTGTTGCCCGGCACCAGCCAGGAACAGAACCGGGCCTATCTCAACTACATCAGGCGGCTGCAAAGCGGGACAAGCGGCTTCACCTGCTACGCCTCGCTCCAGATGCCGCGCTGACCGCCGCGTGACGCACGATCCCGCGCGTTATGGCGTCGACGGCTCCGGTACGATTGTCACGCGCCCCCTCGATGGCCTGACCCTGATCTATCATCGTCCCTCAGGGATCACCCATATCGCCGACAGTCCGCTGCCTGAAATTCTGCAGGCTCTGGAAAGGGCGCCCGGCACCGCAGCCGAGGTGCTCACGCGCCTGTCGGAGGGTCACGAAATCGGCGACGATGAAGACGCTCTCGAAGGGCTGGAGACACATCTTGCCACTCTCGTTTCGCTCGGCCTGGTGCGAATCGCTCGATGAAGCACAGCTTTGGCGTTGCAATCGGACCTGCGAGCTTTCGCATCGGCAGCGCCTGGGCCGATCCGATCAGGTGGCTCAAGACGCTCTACTCAGACTATCCGCAGCCGGACGATGGCGTGGCCGATTTCACCGTCCTGCTGGAACCGGCAGGTGCGCTGCGCCGCTGGTGGCGTCCCTCGATCGGGTTAGGCGGAGATTACCGCCTGCCAGACGCGGCCCCGCTGGCGTTGCGGCACGGCTTGCTCGCGGCAGAGATGGGCATGAACCTCCAGATGGCGCTGGGCTGGCGCCGCCATCTGCTGATCCATGCGAGCAGCGTGGAAAAAGACGGCCGCGCATTGCTTCTTACCGGCGAATCTGGATCAGGAAAATCGACGCTCGCGGCACAGCTCGGGGAGCGCGGCTGGCGCTTCATGGGCGATGAATTCGCGCTGATCGATCTTGAAAGCGGTGCCGCCTGGCCCTTCCCGAGGCTGGTATCGCTCAAGAATGCCGCGATCCGGGCGCTGCGAGCGGAGGTGACCGACCCCGAACGATTCGGCCCGACCCTGCGAGAAACGCCCAAGGGCGACATCGCGCATCTTGTGCCGCCCCGGCAGGCCGTCTCGCGCATGCGGGACAGCGCCACACCGGCGCTGCTTCTGTTTCCCCGTTTCGGATTTCCGGACGATCTCCGGCCTGTTCCTCAGGGTGAGGTGTTCATTCGCCTGACACAGGCTTCGACCAATTATGTTGCCCTGGGCGAAGCGGCGTTCGACGCGCTGCATCGTCTGGTCACGACTGTTCCTGCGGTCGCCATGGATTATCGCAGCGGCGAGGAAGCGATCGCTACGATCGAAAGCCTGTGGGCAGAACAGGCATGAGCGCCCGGCTGCTGGTCAATGTGCTGCGCCGGCCCGAAACGGTGACTGCATTCGGCAGCACGGACTGGAACGGGCTTGTTGCCGCGGCGCGTGCGGAACGGCTGCTGGCGACGCTCGCCCACCGGCTGGAGCGTGCCGACGTGCCGCGTGGGGTGAGGGCCGTAATGGCCGACGCCGTGATCGACGCACAGCGGGAACAGCGAATGGCGCTGTGGGAGGCGGACAGGGCACGGGAGGCGCTCCATCCGCTCGGAGTTCCGGTCATCCTGCTGAAAGGCGCCGCCTATGTTGCCGCGGGGCTGAAGGCAGGCGAGGGGCGAATGATAGGCGACCTCGACATACTGGTGCCGCGCGACAGTCTTGAAGAGGCCGAAGCCCTGTT
>DASULD010000124.1:0-2845 GCA_036278355.1 Sphingobium sp. | reverse complement strand
TGGTTCGGGATGGCGCACCTTCATTTCCCCAGCGAAGCTGCTCTGCGCGGCGGCCTGTTCAGGACCCCTGAGGATATTGCGGTGATCAGGGCTGATGTCGCCGAGTTCGTCAGCGATTACTCAACCATGCTCGCCGTCGAGCATGTCGTGAAAGCATAGGAGGGAAAGAAATGGACCTTGGACTGGCAGGCAAGCGCGCACTGGTGACGGGCAGCAGTTCGGGAATTGGCGAGGGGATAGCACGACTTCTCTCAGCGGAAGGCTGCACCGTCGTCGTGCATGGCCGTGATGCCGGAAAGGCGAATGCGGTAGCCGACTCCCTCGGCGGCAACACCATCGTGGCGGTCGGTGATCTCTCCAACAATGCAGGCGCGGATGCCGTCGCGGCGGCAGCGGGGAAGATCGACATTCTGGTCAACAACGCAGGCGGCTCGGTGGGCACCTCGGCCATGCATTGGACGGAGGTGGACGAGACAGGCTGGGATGACACTTATCAGCTCAACGCCATTGCGGCGGCCCGCATGATCCGTCGCCTTCTGCCAGGGATGCAGGCGAGGGGATGGGGCCGCATCATCAACGTCGCCAGCGCGGCGGCCACGCAGCCCATAGCTCTTGGCCCCGATTATGGCGCCGCGAAGGCGGCCATGCTGAACATGACGGTCAGCCTGGCGAAAGCATTGGGGTCCTGCGGCGTCACCGCGAACAGCGTCAGCCCCGGCATGATCCTCACTCCGGCGGTCGAAGCCTGGCTAGGCAACCTCAAGCGGAACCTGGGATGGGGCGACATATCGCTGGAGGAGGCGGAAGCCCGCGCCGCACGCGAGTTGACGCCAATTCCCGTCGGTCGCATCGGCCGGGTGGAGGAAATCGCCCATGTGGTCTGCATGATCGCCAGCCCGAATGCGGGCTATATGACCGGGGCCAATGTCCGGATGGACGGCGGACTGGTGCAGAGCGTGAACTGAGCCTGCAGTCCATTTCATCGAATAGCCGATGAATCAGCCGGTCGCTGTCATTGCGCGCGGCAGCGGATAAAAACGTGCGTCGCCTATCGTCAACGAGGAACTTCTATGGCTACTCTCGTCGCGCAGTCCAGTCCTGTGCCCGACCATATCCCGGCCAATCTGGTGGTCGATTTCGACGCCTATCACCCGATTCAGGGCGGAGAGGATTATCAGCAAGCCTTCGCCCGGATGCATCGGGCCGACGTGCCGGATATTTTCTGGTCACCCTACAACGGCGGCCATTGGATTCTGAAACGGCGCGAGCATATTGCAGAAGCCTTCGCCGACTATAGCCGCTTCACCTCCCGCAATGGCGTGTCGGTAGATGCGCGCGACCAGGCCAATGCCGGCTTGCGCCCGCGCCTGTCGCCGATCGAGGACGATCCGCCGGCGCAGCAGACCTATCGCAAGCTGTTCGCCTCCGCCTTCACGGCGGTGGGGGTCAAGACGCTGGAGGAAAACGCGCGCGCACTGGCGATCGAGCTGCTGGAGGATCTGAAGCCCAAGGGGCGGTGCGATTTCGTCACAGAGTTTGCGCAACATCTGCCGATCCGCATCTTCATGGCGATGCTCGACCTGCCGGAGGCCGACCGGCTGCGCCTGTTGCCGCTGGCCGCCAAGCAGGTGCAGGCATCGTCGGACAAGCAGGCGGCGATGGCGGAGCTGGCGCAGTATATCGCCGGCCATGTGATGACCCGCCGCGCGAACCCGGGCGACGATCTCATCAGCCGCATCGCTACCGCGCAGATCGACGGCGAACCGATCGCCGTTGAAAAGGCTATCGGCATCTGCCTGCTGCTGCTGGTCGGAGGGCTGGACACGGTCGCGACGATGATGAGCCAGATCATGCTCTTCCTCGCCAACTCGCCGACGCATCGCCAGGCGCTAGTCGACGATCCCAAGCTGATTCCCACCGCGATCGAGGAGTTGCTGCGCCGGTTCTCGCTCACCAACCCCGCGCGCGCGGTGGCGCAGGACATCGACTTTCACGGCGTCGCGATGCGCGCGGGCGACATGGTGATGCTCTCGACCCCGCTAGGCGGCGTCGACCCTGAGACCTATGCCGATCCGCTGACGGTCGATTTCACGCGCAAGTCGACCACCAAGACCACCTTTGGCGCCGGACCGCACGTTTGCCCCGGCTCCATGCTGGCGCGCGCGGAAATCCGCGTGCTGCTGGAGGAATGGCTCTCGCGTATCCCCGACTTCAGCATCGATCCAGACGATGCGCCGCGCATCACCACCGGTGTCAACATCACCGTTGATCGGCTGCCGCTGACCTGGCAGGTCGACTGAGGCGACCCATATCACAGAGAGAATAGCATGACCGACATTCGTTTCGATGGCCGCGTGGCGATTATCACCGGCGCAGGCAACGGCCTTGGCAAGGACTATGCGCTGGAACTTGCCCGGCGCGGCGCGAAGGTCGTCGTCAACGACCTGGGCGGCAGCGCATCGGGTCAGGGGCAATCGCACAATGCGGCGGACCTGGTCGTTCAGGAAATCCGCGACCAGGGCGGGGAAGCTGTCGCCAATTATGACAGCGTCTCCACCCGCGCAGGCGGCGAGGCGATCGTGCAGGCCGCTCTCGATGCATTCGGCAAGGTCGACATCTGCATCAACAATGCCGGTTTCCTGCGCAATGGCCGTTTCGAGGATCTGACCGACGAGCAGATCGACGCCATCATCGATGTGCATCTGAAGGGCGCCTTCTATGTCGCGCAGCCAGCCTATCGGGCGATGCGGCAGAATGGCTATGGCCGCTTTCTCTTCACCGGCTCCGCCTCCGCCATGTTCGGCCATGCCTGGCAGGCCAATTATGCCGCGGCCAAGGGCGGCCT
>DASULD010000123.1:0-4101 GCA_036278355.1 Sphingobium sp. | reverse complement strand
AAGAAATCGTCGCCTCTGGCAAGGCGGACTTCGTGGTGATCGGCCGCGACGCGCTCTACGACCCCCGCTGGGCATGGCATGCTGCCGAAGAACTCGGTGCGACGACCGAATATGCGCCCAAATACGGCATGGCCAAGCCGGCGCTTCGGCCCCAGCTGTATCCCAATCACCGCGTACCTGCTTGAGTCCGCGCATGCCGACCTCCAAGCAGGATATGAGGACGCCGGTCACATTGTTGACCGGCTTCCTCGGCAGCGGAAAAACCACACTGCTTAATCGCGCTCTGCACGATCCGGCGATGACGCGGACCGCGGTGATAATAAACGAGTTCGGAGAGATCGGGATCGATCACGCCCTCACCACGGCGAGCGATGATACGATCATGGTGCTCGAGAATGGCTGCTTGTGCTGCACGGTCTTCGGCGATCTCATCCAGACCCTTAACCGACTGTACCATGCCCGCGAGGCGGGGGAGGTCGACTTCAATCACGTCGCCATCGAAACCTCCGGCCTTGCTGAGGCGGGTCCGATCCTCCAGGCTTTTCTGTCCGAACCGACGCTCGAAGGGCTCTTCCGGATGGGTGCGGTTGTGACGACCGTCGATGCCGTGAACGCGGAGGAAACCCTGGCGCAGCATCCCGTTTCCGTGCGACAGGTCGCACTGGCGGACAGCATTCTCCTTACCAAACTGGACTTGCTCGAACCCGGGGAGCGTGCAGCGCGCAAGGCGGCGCTGATGGCTCGCCTGGGTCAGATAAATAGCACCGCCGTGGTCCTGGAAAGTGAGGATTTGGCGGCGGATCCGGTGCATGTGATGCGCCAACTGATGGTCGATCCAAGAGACGATGCACGCGCAGCGAAGGCGTGGATCGAAGCCGCCCTTGGCACTGCTTCTGCCCACCCGACACCCGAGGAAAAGGGCAGTCACGAAGCGCATGCGTCGCATGGGCACGATGCCGGGATCGCATCGTTCAACCTTATCCGGGACGAGCCGCTCCCGCGTGAGGCGCTGCACTTGTTGCTTGATTCGCTGGAAAAGCACCTCGGCTCCAAACTGCTGCGGGTGAAAGGGCTGGTGAACGTCAGGGAAGAACCTGGCCGGCCTGCAGTGATTCAAGGCGCGCAGCATCTGCTGCACAACCTGACCTGGCTTCCCGAATGGCCCGATGAGGACCAGCGCACCCGGATTGTCTTCATCACGCAGGATCTGCCGGCTGGCGAACTCGAGGAGATGGTGACGATGCTCGATCGAGTTGCCCAGCGAACCGCTCTCGCCCGCCTCAAGGCCGGGGGAGCCGAACCGGCAAGGCCGATCTGAAGGTGCCTCCTCCCGCTTGCAGGCCGCACACCGCATGGCGGGACATAAACGCACTGCGGTGGGTTGCCAGGCACTCCAGAGATTCGATATTCCGGCTGGCGTATCTATCTTTCGCCTTACCGCTGTTCCCGCTCCTTTCTGAAAGAGCAAGATGACCGAGAAGATGTCCTCCTTGAAAGACAAGCCTGCCCAATCTGTCGAGGACGGCGTGGCCGCGCTGGAGGGGGCTGGCGAGCGACAATCGGCGACACTGACCCAGTCCGTCTACGCGCAATTGCGCGCCGACATTCTCAACGGGCGGATGCGTCCGGGCGAGAAGATTCGCGCCGAAGCCGTACGCAGGCGGTTCAACACGGCCAGCAGTCCGGTTCGCGAAGCGCTCAATCGGCTTCTTTCGGAAGGTTTCGTGGCGCTTGAGCAACAGAAAGGCTTTCGTGTTGCGCCGGTCAGCGCCGAGGAGTTGAAGGAACTGGTCAAGACACGCTGCTGGATTGACGGCTTGGCAATTCGTGAATCGATCGAGCGGTTTGACTTGGCATGGGAGGAGAATCTCATACTGGCACTCCATCATTTGTCGCGAACACATCGCGGAGAGTCCGGCCAGGCTGAAACCTCAGAGTGGGAAAGCCGCCACAAGGACTTCCACATGGCTCTTATCGACGGATGTGGCAGCCGATGGATCACGCGGATCAGCGGCCAGTTGTTCGACGCCGCGGAACGCTATCGTCTTCTCGCGCTGGAGCAGGTCCTCGAGCGGAATGAGCTGCAGGAACACCGCGATCTGGTTGATGCATGCATCAATCGTGATGCCGATCGCGCGATCGTCTTGCTCGCCCATCACTACAACCAAACGTTTGAAGCGATTGTAACCACGTCCTTGAATATCTGAAAGGATGCGGATGGCGACCGCGCGTACCCCTCACTCCCACTCGATGGTGCCGGGCGGTTTTGATGTATAATCATACACCACCCGATTGATGCCCTTCACTTCATTGATGATGCGGGTTGCGACGCGAGACAGAAATGCCGCGTCGAAGGGATAGATATCCGCGGTCATCCCGTCGGTCGAAGTGACGGCGCGCAATGCGCAGACACTGTCATAGGTTCGTCCGTCGCCCATTACGCCCACCGTCCGCACCGGGAGCAGCACGGCAAAGGCCTGCCAGATCGCGTCATAAAGGCCCGCATTGCGTATCTCCTCCAGATACACCGCGTCGGCCTTGCGCAATATGTCGCAGCGCTCTTTCGTCACTTCGCCCGGAATGCGGATGGCGAGGCCTGGTCCAGGAAAGGGATGCCGTCCCACGAACACCTCGGGAAGCCCCAGTTCGCGCCCCAATGCGCGCACCTCATCCTTGAACAGCTCACGCAGCGGCTCAACCAGCTTCATGTTCATGCGTTCAGGCAGGCCGCCGACATTGTGGTGCGACTTGATCGTAACGCTCGGCCCGCCGGTGAAGCTGACACTTTCGATCACATCGGGGTATAACGTGCCCTGCGCAAGGAATTCGGCGCCGCCTATCTTCCGGGCCTCCTCCTCGAACAGATCAATAAACGCCTTGCCGATGAATTTGCGCTTCAATTCCGGGTCCGTAAGGCCGGCGAGGCCGGACAGGAACTTCTCGCTCGCGTCCACGTGAACGAGGTTGATGCCATAGTGCTGGCGGAAAAGGGCGACAACCTGCTCCGCCTCGTTCATCCGCATCAGGCCATGATCGACAAACACGCAGGTGAGTTGATCGCCGATCGCCTCATGGATCAGCACCGCCGCGACTGCCGAATCGACACCGCCCGACAGACCGCAGATCACCCGTCCGTCACCGACCTGCTGCCGGATTTCGGCGATCTTGGTTTCGCGAAACTCCGCCATCGTCCAGTCACCCGCGCAGCCGCAGACATGGCGGACGAAGTTGGCGATCAGCTTTCCGCCGTCGGGCGTATGCACGACCTCGGGGTGGAACTGCATGGCATAAAACAGCTTCGCCTCATTGGCGACGATGGCGTACGGCGCGCCCTCGCTCTGGGCCACCACCTCGAATCCGTCCGCAAGGCGGGTGACCTTGTCGCCGTGGCTCATCCAGACCTGATGCCGCTCGCCCTCATGCCACAGGCCGTCGAACAGCTTGCATGGTCCGGTGATCTCTATGAAAGCGCGCCCGAATTCTCCGCCCTCTCCTCCCTCTACGCGGCCGCCGAGTTGCTCCATCATCGTCTGCTGACCGTAACAGATGCCGAGGATGGGAACCCCGGCGTCGAAAAAATGCTGGGGAGAGCGGGGACTGTCCTCCCACATGACGGAGGATGGGCCGCCCGAAAGGATGATGCCCTGCGGTCGCATCCGCTCAAACGCGGCGGCGGCCTGTGAGAAGGGAGCTATCTCCGAATAGACGCCGGCCTCCCGCACGCGCCGGGCGATCAGCTGGGTCACCTGGCTGCCGAAATCGACGATCAGGATGGACTGATGCTGGCTGCTCGCGGTCATGGAATCGGCTTTCGGGTCGCGGGGAAAGGAACTGCCGGTTAAGCCGCGCGCCCGTTCCTGTCCAGCCGTGACGAAAGCCGTGGCGGCCTTTTCAGATCAAGTCCCGCGAGAGCTGGACATCGGCGACACGGCCATCGCGCACGACGCAGGAAAAGCGCATCGTCTCGCCATCCCCATCCTGATAGCCCCGGCGGCGTTCCAGCCGGCCGTCGACGTCCCAACCGTCGCTTCTCGCGCGGGGCCGCTCGACATCAAGGACCTCGGCATAGCCCTCCCGATCCCTCTCCGCCTCATCACGGGC